>JASBUW010000085.1 GCA_030147755.1 Parachlamydiaceae bacterium | reverse complement strand
CATTTTGCTTCTTAGAGCTTCGCTCATGAAGTTACCTTCATGCACGTCTAAGTTGCTATATGGCTCTTACGCTTTTACCATAATAGGCTCCTTTCATCCTATGAGATTAACTTAACTTATCTTGGCGCACTGAACGGTTACTTCTCTGTGGTTATTAATTTTTACTACAGAGAACACAGAGAGATACAGAGGAGAGATTTATCTAATTCTCCACTAAATCTCTTTATTTCGTACAACTCGCGTCGGTGGTCTACGGTTCTGAATCGAAGGCGGCAGACGATGTTTCGCGATGCATGTTAGACGAGGATTTTTCGATTGAGGCCAGTCTATCACGGGTTGTTTCTCGACCCCTACAGTTTGAAGCGCGACTGCTTTGTTATCCACTACATTCGCCTCTCTGTTTTTTTCTGGGACGTTTTGCTGATTATTTGCATGATAAGCTTCGCCTAGCTCTCGAATAATCTTAAGTGCTATTTCAACAATGAAAGTCAAACACGCTTTCGCTTGAGTCACCATCATATTCAAGCTAGTGGATAAAAAATCTGTAATAAAATGAAAATTTGCAATGGTTAACATAGAATCCTTTTTCTTGCGCTTTTATTAACTCACTTCAGCACCAGGCGAGCTCTCTGTGACTGCAATCAATTCCAATTGATCATGATATTTGGCAGCTAGCAACATTCCCTCACTTTGCACTCCCAATAAGGTCGCAGGTTGAAGATTAGCTACCACAATGACTGAACGTCCAATGAGTTCTTCTGGTTGATAATTTCCCCCAATTCCTGCCACAATTGTGCGTTGTTCTAGTCCAATATCAACTTGCAAACGCAACAATTTTTTACTTTTAGGAATCTTTTCTGCTTGACGTACTATACCGACTCGCAAATCTAGTTTGCGCACGTCCTCTAGAGAAATCTGAGGTTTCAAAGGCGCGATCTCTTTTGCGGGTTGCACCGATTTCGCAGCTGCATTTGATAACTGATGCAATTTCTCCATCTCTTCTGCAATTTGTGCATCTTCTATTTTTTGAAATAGAATAGTAGGTGGCGCTAACACTTGTCCTTCGGGCACCTTTTCTGCTAAAATCGCTTTCCAGCCTTTCTCTTCAAGTTGACCGGAATAGCCTAACAACTGCCAAACACGTTGCGCTGTTTCAGGAATAATAGGAAAAGAAATCAAAGCTAGCGCTTTTAAGCACTCTAAACAACAGGCTAGCGTTGTTCTCATCCGCTCGCGCGTTTCTTCCTGTTTAGCATCTTGCCAAGGACGCTTGCTATCAAAATAGACATTCCCTGCTTGTGCTAGCTCCATGATCACTTGACTGGCACGTCTGAGCTTAAAATGTTCGTAGCTTTCGGCTGCTTGTTGACAGAGCTGCTGAATATTTTGTAGAAATTCTTGATCAATTGGCTCTAAGTGGGTGTAAGCAGGTGTTTTGCCCGCACATTGATTTTGAATAAAAACCAACACGCGATTGACCAAGTTACCATATTTTCCTAATAGCTCTGTATTACAACGCAGCTGAAAATCTTTCCAGGTGAATTCACTGTCTGACGTCTCAGGAGCATTCGCTGCAATCGTGTAGCGAATTTGATCTGCTGTGTAACGTTTAAAAAAATCTTCTAAATCGATGTACCATCCATCCGATTTGCTGAATTGGCGTCCTTCTAAATTTAAAAATTCATTGGCTGGAAGCTCATCCACTAGCTTGTAAGGTTGGTTTTGTCCCATCACCATCGCAGGAAAAATAGAGGCGTGAAAAGGAATATTATCTTTACCAATAAATTGGACCAATTTGGTTTGTGGATCCATCCAATACTCTTTCCAACGCTCCGGCTGCTGAATTTGTTGTGCCCACTCTTTTGTAGCAGAAATATAACCAATAGGGGCATCAAACCATACATAAAGTACTTTATCCTCTGTTTCTGGCAATGGCAAGGGAACTCCCCAGGTCATATCACGTGTAATGGCTCGTGCATGCAAATGGTCAATATAATCCTTAATGAAATGAATGACGTTAGGTTTCCATTTTTTCGTTTCTAGCCAAGTATTTAAACGCTCTTTAAAGCGATCGAGCAACAGAAACCAATGTTTGGTCGGACGAAGGACTAA
The DNA here is from genome assembly GCA_030147755.1 of Parachlamydiaceae bacterium. Taxonomy (GTDB): domain Bacteria; phylum Chlamydiota; class Chlamydiia; order Chlamydiales; family Parachlamydiaceae; genus JASBUW01. The sequence continues at coordinate 22,102 of JASBUW010000085.1, read as the reverse complement.
AGGTGCTTGTGTCAACTTAGAACGCGGATTTTTTAATTCTGTGGCTTCATAGTTAGCTCCACAACGGGGGCATTCATCCCCTCTAGCATTTTCAAATCCGCAACGAGGACAAGTCCCCACCACATAACGATCAGCCAAAAATCTATGATCGGCTTCCGAATAGAGTTGGTCTGTTACACGCGCTTCAATGTAACCGTTATTCATTAAGTCTTGAAAGAATTGATGGGTAGGCTCCACATGCCCTTTCCATGTAGTACGAGAATAATGATCAAAAGAGATATGCAATTTGTCAAAAAAATCTCGATTCACCCGATGAAAAATATCCACATGCTCTTGAGGAGATCGTCCTGCAAGATCTGCGCTAAGTGTAATGGCGATTCCATATTCATCTGAACCACAAATATAGAGCACATCTTGCTTCATCAAACGCTGAAAACGGGCATAGCAATCAGCTGGAAGATAAGCCCCAGCAATATGACCAAAATGAAGAGGTCCGTTGGCGTAAGGAAGAGCAGACGTAATGAGAATTTTTTGTTGCTGTGTCATGAGTTTTCATCCAATTAAAGAGTTGCTAAAAGATTCAACACAAAGACACGAAGACACAAAGAAACAAAAAAGTTTTGTAAGGTTATATTGTTCATTTCTCTTGTTTTTCTTTGCGTCTTCGTGTCTTTGTGTTGAATCTTTTAGCAACTCTTTGAATAATTAAGTTATTCCCTATCTATCTAATAGGTTTTTGCACAATTAAAACTTCCAGTTCTGTGTCAGGCACCACTTTCCATCCCAATAGCACTTTTGTGTTCAAATCCACGTAAAGGGGTCCCGGTTTGGTATAAATGTATTCCGGTTCAATCGCTCTAGGAGCCGGTGAAGGAGAAGATCTTGCTGTTTGGAACCCCTCTAAGGTCTCATGTGCATCACGAATGGCATCTTGCTGATCACGATTAAGGCTCCCCCAAGATACATAATACCCTGGAAAGCGCTTTTGCAAAAAATTCCAATCTACATATATCGTATCCAACCAGGTGATGCTATCTTGAAAAATGCGTCCCGTTTCACGGCAATAAGAGGCTTTGCGATAGTCAAACATGCGGTTATCATACTGATGTAAATCATTCAAATAACGCAAATATTTCTCGATTGAATAATAAGAGAGATCAGTTGCACGACGCAGGGGAATTCCTGTATAAGGGCTCACAGATTGCGGACGCTGAGACAACCACCAGCCTACCCAGAAAAGCAAACAAAGAAAGGCAAAAACAAGTAGAATCATGAGAGAAACAATAATGACCCAAAATCCTGTATCTGCCATAAAATGTGATTCCTATTCTTCGTCGTCAAAATCAGCGGTACGATATTTACGTTTTTCTAGGCGCTCTTCTGAAATCAATTCTTCTTTTAATAATTCACCATTCAACTCCGCTTGTGCAGCACGTACAGCAGCTTGCTTGACTTCATCAAATTGATCTTTTCCTTCATTGATCTCTTCTAAAATGAGCATGGCTCGATTTTGCACTTCCGATCTCACACGTGCATCACGTCCTGTTTTAATCATATTTTCAGCTAATTGAATGGCATAATTAACCAATTCAAAATTGCTTTTGAACTTCTTTGCTAACGCTTCGTTCGTAAAAGAAGCTTTGCTTTTCTTATCCATTTTTATCTCCTTATCTTAACCTTTTATCCGATGACACTCTGCAATCACAATGCTTCTCAAGATTTGATAAGCAATGGCTAAATCATCGTTTATAATTTCATAATCGTATTGCTGCGCTACTTCTAATTCTGTAAGAGCCCATGCTAAGCGTTTTTCCACCATCTCTGGTGACTCTGTTTGCCGATTTATTAAACGCGTGCGTAAAACCTCTAAAGAGGGTGGACAAATAAAAATAAATGTAGCGGGCAACTGCCCCTTTAACTTGAGTGCCCCTTGTGTATCAATCACGAGAACAATATGTTTGCCTTGTCGCTGTTGATCTGCAATCCACTGACGCGAAGTGCCATAATAAGTGCCATAAAGCTCCACATATTCCAAAAAATCAGCAGCCTCAATCTTGGCTCTAAACGCAACCTCAGAAATAAAGTTGTAATGCACACCCTCTATTTCATTTGGGCGCGGTGAACGTGTCGTATAAGAAACACTCGCAATAATGTCCGGAAATTCCTGCACAAGTTGATTGACTAAGGTCGTCTTCCCTGTCCCTGCCGGCGCACTCACCACAAAAATGTGCTTTTCTGTTGCTTGTCCAAGTAATCTTTCCATCCTTAGAGCGTATCCTACTCAACATTCTGAATTTGTTCGCGAATACGCTCAAGCTCACTTTTAATATCGATGACAGCCCGCGCAATCTCTAAATCAGAAGATTTACTACCAATCGTATTAATTTCTCGATTCAATTCTTGCAAAACAAATTCTAACGTCTTCCCTACTCCATGCGTCGTCGATTGCATCAGTTCATCCACATGCACTAAATGGCACAGAAAACGCGTGATCTCTTCTGCAATATCAATTTTCTCTGCAAAAAGCGCAATTTCACGCAAAATTCGCTCTTCATTCTCCACATGCCCCGGTAAAAGCTCTTCGAGGCGTGCGACAAGTTTTTCACGATACTTTTGCGGCGCAAAAGGTGCTTTCTGCTCCACGACATGCATCGCTTGGCGAATCGTTTTTAAACGCTGACTAATGTCAGCTTGCAGCACAGCACCCTCTTGTGTCTTCATTTGCAAAAATGATTTTAAAGCTGCATCTAACGTCTGTTTAAGGGCTTGCCGATAGGTCTCTTCTTCTTCCAAATTTTCTTCGTAATGCAATAAGTCTGTCGCAGACGCCAACAACGAAAGTTGAAATTCTTGCTCTTGCAACTTTAAGTCTTGGATAATGTCATTCCACGCTTGTTTCATTTGCCGTGCTAATGGCAAATTAGGTCTGATAATAAATGGCGCTTTTTCTTCAAATGAACAGGCGACCTTGATCGAAACTTGTCCACGTGCGACGTAAGGCAGCAGCCACTTCTTCAGTTCGATGTCAAATTGATTGAGTTCGTGTGGTAGGGTCACTTGGACATCAAGGAATTTGCGATTGACTGATTGGATTTCAATCACAAAATGTCCCGCCGATGTGGTGAGACTGGCACGGCCATAAGCCGTCATACTTTTAAGCATAGTGAATGTCAGCAAATAGGTTGAGAATTGATTAATTATAGTAAAAAACATGTTTTTGTCAAGGGAAAGCCAAGAACCTCATTTACGTTACCAGACATCACCTAAAGTTAAAGAAACTGTAAGCAAAAAATTAGTCGATGTCGCCGATGATGGAATGCGTGAGAAGCAAATGAAATTTTTTCATGAAATTGTCGATTATTGATTTTTTCAATAATATCTCTCACTTAATTTTTAAGTGAAAGATGTGCAGCTCATGAAGCCATCAGCATCAAATTGTCCTGAGCATCAATCTTTATGGGCTCAACAGCATCCATATACTTTCTATATTTTATTAAACTTTCAATGCTAATTTCTTTGTAAAGTTTTCTAAATTCCTTATCTTTAGCATTTAAATGATCTAAAACATATAAGCGAATATACATTTCAGTAGTAGGGTTGATATGCGATTGTTTATTTTTCCATTTTGTTATTAAAATTATAACTACATTGTTATCCTTCTGCTTTTTCTGCTGTCTCTGCTACCGCAGCAACTATCTTATCTTATTTCTTTCCAGAAGAAGCTCCTAAATGGAACGCATTGGCTTTTCAAGCAGGAAATTCTCGTATTTGGGCCGGCATCCATTATATGTATGACAATGAAATAGGATTAATTCAAGGCGAGAAAGTAGCAGAAGCCCTAATCAAGCATTTAGTTCCACTTTCTATGGAATCTTCCGATCCAGTTCAAGCAGAAAAGGAATAACTTCATTCAACCCCTTTAAAGCATCTTGTCAATTGACAGGATGCTTTAATTTTTCTTTGTCAAACACGTCTTAATAAATAATTAATAAAAATTTTATTGACAATTTATTTAAAAATATTTCTGTTATTATATAATAAAATTAACACAACTAAATTATAGTTATTTATAATTTTTATTTATATATTTAACAAAATTAAAAAACTTCTAAAAGGAGATTTTTTATGATTAGTGGAACGCCATCAGGACCTTCGACTGCTATTTCTCCCACATCTCTAACGTCTTCCTTATCACATGAAGAAAGTGATTCTATCAAAACCTCAGAAGTTGCGATAGACGTGTTTAAAGTTGCTGAAAGCACCTTAAAAGAGCAACTAAAACCCAAAAAACAGCAAGGAAAAGTTGAATTTGCAATAGGATTGTTTTTCTTAATCACCAGTGTGACCTTAGTTACTATTCCACTTTTTCTATATTTCATGAATAAAAGTTCTGAAAAAATCGATAAATATAAAACATTTAAAACAGATTTAAGACACTTAAGAGATTTAAATGCAGCAATAAATACACGTTTAACCTTAATTACTGCAGCAAATATTGCTTTAAAACTCGATCCAAAGGCACAGCAAAAATCAACAATTTTAGCAATAAATAAATTAAAAGATCATTTTTCTAAAAACACATTTATAAATTCAAAAGGATCTATTATTGACAAAGAAGTAGAATTAGATAAAATAGATTTAATTACGTATCTCAATCAAATGAAGACAAGCATAAATAACCAATTACGCAATTACCCTAAATCAGTATCACTTGGAAATTTGATTGAGACCTTAAAAATCTATCAAGAAAAATTGAAACTTTACCAAGATACGTTTATTGAAGTAGCTCCCGGAATTTTACTTAGTCAGCATCAAAATAATAGCCTCACACCAAGTGATAAGACGGTTTAAGATCTTCTTGCTGCATATAGCGAGTTTTTAAAGGATCAAAAGAATAACGATGAATGGGACAAGGACCATGCTGTTCTAAGGCAGCTAGATGTTGTGCTGTGCCATATCCTTTATGCTGCTCAAAACCATATGCAGGCCATTGTTGATGATAGTCTCGCATCAAACGATCTCGTGTTTCTTTCGCAATAATAGAAGCGGCTGCAATGGAAAGAGAGAGTTGATCTCCCTTGATAATTTTGACACTGGGAACAGAAGAATTCGGTAAATTCATTCCATCTACTAATAAACAGTCAGGTTTTGCGCTCAGTTGATGAACGGCTTGCCACATGGCAAGAATAGTGGCTTGGTAAATGTTGACACGGTCAATTTCAGGCGCGTGAATGATTCCAATGGCATATAGAATAGTAGGATCTGTGATAAGGCGCTCAAACAAGCGCTCACGCACTTTTGGCGTCAGTTTTTTGCTGTCATTGACATGGGGAATGAGCATCCCTTTGGGCAAGATGCAAGCGGCAGCTACCACAGGACCAGCTAAAGGGCCCCGACCTGCCTCATCAAGACCGGCAATGCATTGGTAACCTTTGTGGTAAGCCTCTTCTTCATAGGCTAACATTTGTTGTAAGCGATGTTGTTCTTCGTGATCTGAGTCGAATTGCGTGGTCATTGGGCTTCAGCCTCAATAAGAGAAAATTGAACTATGGATTATGACTTTGAATTAATTGTGTCACGGCAATGGCGGCCCTTGAAGAAGGTCTAAACTATGAGTGATGAACTCTGAATTGTATAAGTTCACTGTGTGCATAAAAGACTGTTTGCCCTTTGTGCGGTAGCACTCTAACTGCATTAGCCCAGACCGAGCGCGCTTAGCGCTCGTTTTGGGAAAAGCGCCATTTCTAAGCACTGCGGTTAGCAGTGCAACTATTCGGCGTCTTTGTAGCACTGCTAACCGCAGTGCAATATGTAAGGCGTCAAATCCCAGAACGAGCGCTAAACGCACTCGGTCTGGGCTAATGCAGTTAGAGTGCTACCGCACAAAAGGCAAACAGTCTTTTATGCACACAGCGAACTTATACAATTCAGAGTTCATCACTCATAGTTTAGACCTTCTTCAAGGGCCGTCACTGCCGTGACACAAATTTTCATTATAGAATATGCTTATAGTGAACAAATTAATATTTACTTTCGCTCACTTTGCTGCTCTCTAGCTCTCTGTTTGCTCTTCGGCTGCACCAGCTGCAACAGGCTCTTCAGCAGCTTCTGTTGCGCCATTACTACGACGTGCACCAAAACGACCTTTAACTTTAGAGGCTTTTCCGGAAGTTCCACGCAAGTAGTAAAGCTTGCTACGACGTACTTGCCCTTCTTTCATCACTTCAATTTTTGCAATACGTGGGCTATGCAACATAAAAACACGCTCCATGCCTTCGCCATAGGCGACACGATGCACAGAAAATGTTTCTGATAGTCCTGTCCCTTTACGTGCAATCACTGTGCCCGTAAAAACCTGTGTTCTCTCTTTATCACCTTCAATAATACGAATGTGAACGCGGACAGTATCTCCTATGCGGAAATCTGGAATGCTCTTTTTTAATTGCTGTTTTTCCAGCTTTTCAATAATAGCTGATCGGCTCATGTTTCTCCTCAAACAATTTAATCTTATTGATCTTGATGCAACAAGTCTGGCCTCACTTCACCGGTTTTTTTCAAAGCTTGTTGTAAACGCCAGGTTGCGATTTCTTTATGGTTACCACTTAATAATACGGGCGGAACAGCCTGCCCTTCAAATACCTCTGGCCGCGTATAATGCGGACAATCCAATATCCCTTGCTCAAAAGAATCCTCTGCAGCAGCTAATTCATGTCCAAGCACGCCCGGAATAAATCGAATTACACTGTCTAAAAGCACAATTGCTGCTAAACATCCATTCGTGAGAACATAGTCTCCTATGCTAATCTCTTCATCCACCTCATGATCTAAAACGCGCTGATCAATGCCCTCATAATGGCCACACAACAGGATAAGATGCTTCTTTTGAGCCAGCTCTCGACTTTTCGCGGCTTTTAACGGCTGCCCTTGTGGAGAAAGATAAATCACATGGGACTCTGGCATCCTCACTTGACGAATCGCGGCCGTCACAGGCTGCGGCATCATGACCATTCCAGGTCCACCCCCATAAGGGCGATCATCCACACGTCGATAACGATTATCTGCAAAATCCCGGATATCCGTTAACCGGATCTCAATCAACCCTTTCTTCCGCGCCTGTTTGATGATGCTCTCATCAAAAGGCCCTTGGAAATATCCCGGAAAAAGGGACAGGATATCAATGAGCACTTTACGCTTGCACCTTCTTCTTAGCTGTCTTACGTTTAGCTGCTTCTTTTGCACGCAACGCGAGTGTTTTTTGCGTTTGCTCTTTCACAATATGTGGAGCTGTCTTACGCAAAAGGTTTTCGACGTTTTCAGTCAATTGAGCGCCTAAACCTAACCAGTGCTGGATGCGATCTGTTTTAAAGGCTAATTTTTTGTCATCTTCAGCTTCTATCGGATTGTACCAACCCAACGCTTCAACATATTTTCCATCGCGTGGTGAACGTGAATCTGTCACGACCAAACGATAAAATGCGCGGTTCGTGCGACCTTGTTGTCGCAGTCTAATTTTTAACGCCATAGGGATCCTCCCATCATCTTTTCTAATTGTTTCATATTTGGCATATTTTTAAAAAATTGCTTGGCTTGTTTAAATGATTTGACAAGCTTATTCACATCTTCAATTTTCGTTCCACTTCCCTGAGCCACACGCTTGCGTCTTGGATTTGTCAACTCACTTTTCTCCGTACGTTCATCAAACGTCATGGAGAGGATCATGGCTTCGACTTTAAAAAACTCTTTTTCATCAAAATCCATGGCAGGCATCTGTCCCAATCCAGGGAGCATCCCCAACAAGCTTTTGATGGATCCCATCTTCTTGACTGTTTGAATTTGCTTCAAATAGTCATCATAGGTAAAGGTCGCACTACGAATTTTTTGCTCAAGTTTTTGCGCTTCTTCTTCGTCTATGTGCTCTTGCGCTTTCTTCACGAGGTTGATGGTGTCTCCCATGCCCAAAATACGGTCAGCCATGGATTTTGGATTAAACACTTGGATATCATCCAAACGTTCTCCCACCCCTTCAAACTTCAGCGGTTTACCTGTCACTTCGCGAATGGAAATCGCCGCACCGCCGCGCGTGTTTCCATCTAACATTGTCAAGATCGACCCCGTGACAGCCATGCGGTTATTAAACTCTGTCGCCACACTAACGGCATCTTGACCTGTCGTCGCATTCGCCACAAAGAGAATTTCTTGCGGATTTAACACCGCTTTAATTCTCTCTAATTGCTTCATCAACTCATCGTCAATGTGCAAACGACCTGCTGTGTCCACAATCAGGACATCATGCTGTCCCTCTTTTGCTTGCTTCAACGCTGCTTGGGCAACACGTACCGGATCCATTTCTCCTGGCAAAGAAAAAACAGGCACCTGAATTTGTTGACCCAACGTCTTCAACTGCTCAATCGCTGCTGGCCGTTGTAAATCGCACGCCGCCAACAAAGGCGTCTTAGCTAGTCCTTTTTTCTTCAAATACTTGGCTAACTTGGCACAATGCGTCGTTTTACCGGAACCTTGTAATCCACATAACATGATGACAGCCGGCTGGCCGGTCAATTGCAACTCGGTCTCTTGACTTCCCATTAAAGCCACCAATTCATCATGCACGACTTTAATGAACTGCTGACCGGGCGTGACCGACTTGATGACTTGATCACCCAATGCTTTTTCTTTCACTTGTTTAACTAGTGTCTTCGTGACGCTATAATTCACGTCCGCTTCAAGTAAAGCCAAGCGTACTTCATTCACCGCATCTGCAATATTTTCTTCTGTTAAACGCTTCTTACCCGTTAACTGAGAAAAAACACCTTGTAGCTTCGTTGTTAATGTTCCTAACATGAAACACCTTGCGCTCCGTTGGAAGACCTATTTATAAAAGAAAATAGAATACTTAAAAAATCATTCATTTTCAAGGAAAAAGAAGCGGGAATGTCCGGCCCAATCATTTTCCACTAACCGCCTTTTCCAAAAAGCAGATGAAAAAATTTCTTGCAAGGCTTCTCCCTGCTGATAACCTATCTCTAGCCATACGTTGCCCCCTGCATGTAAATGCGCAGGTAAATCGTGTGCTAAACGCTCATAAAATTCCAATCCTGTGGGACCACCCACCAAAGCTAAATAAGGCTCGTAATCCTTCACCTCTTTTTCCAAGGTGTCATATTCAGCTTCGGAAATATAAGGCGGATTACACACAATGAAATGCGCTTTTTTACCTTGAAAAGGAGCTAAAAGATCGCCTTGCAAACAGGTCACTTCCACTTCATTGGCACGTGCATTAGCTGCTGCTACTGCTAAAGCTTCTGCTGATTGATCGGCTAAATAAACGGACAAAGCTGGAAATTTTTTTTTAAGCGCAATGCCTATACACCCTGATCCACAGCAGACATCCCATAAGACTTGATGGGTGAGATCTTGTTGTTGTAGAACGTGAACAATTTGATCCACTAGAATTTCTGTTTCTTGTCGCGGAATTAACACAGCCGGTGTGACATTAAACTCACACTCATAAAAGTGCACTTTCCCACAAATATAGGCCAAAGGCTCTCCTTTTAAACGACGCTGCACCCACGCTTGGCAAACAACGTGCATTTCTTCTGGAAAAGGTTGGTCTAACTGTGAATAAAGTTCCAATCTAGAATAAGAAAAGAGGTCGCATAATAATTCTTCTGCTTGGCGTTTAGGAGCCTTTATTTCTTTTTGATGGAAAGCTTGGGTGATTTCATCCAAAATTTCGCGAATAGAAATCATCCTTCTTCATTACCCTTGAGCTTTTCTTGGTGAAAATGCGACACCAAAGATGTTGTCACCTCTTCCAAATCCCCTTCCATGATTTGATCCAAATTATATTTCGTCAGGTTAATGCGATGATCAGTCAAACGATTTTGAGGAAAGTTATACGTACGAATACGCTCGGAGCGATCGCCTGAGCCCACTTGCGAAGCACGTGTACTGGCCATTGATTGCTGTCGTTTTTGCTCTTCGATTTCCGCCATTTTAGCTTTCAACAAGCGCATGGCTTTATCTTTGTTTTTATGCTGACTCCGCTCTTCTTGACAATAGACGACAATTCCGGAAGGAATATGCGTAATACGCACCGCACTGTCTGTTGTGTTGACGTGCTGACCACCCGCACCTGACGAACGGTAGGTATCAATACGCAAATCTTTTTCATCTAAATCAATCTCTTCATTTTCATCCGGCTCAGGTAAAACAGCGACGGTAATGGCTGAGGTGTGGACTCTTCCCTGCGCTTCTGTTTCAGGCACACGTTGCACGCGATGCGTACCTGCTTCATACTGCAAAAGACGATAAACATTAGGTCCTGAAAGGACCATCACATACTCTTTATACCCTCCTATATCAGAAGGGGTACAAGATAAAAGCTCATAGCGCCATTCTTTACGATCAGCGTAAAGCTTATACATGCGGACACAATCTCCGACGAATAAAGCGGCTTCATCTCCCCCTGTTCCAGCTCTTAATTCGATGATCGTCGCGCGATGGTCATTGGGATCTGGAGGCACCAATAAATTTTCTAATGTCGTTTGCAACTCTTGAAGACGTTGATTCAACTGCACACTATCTTCTTGTAGAATCTGAGCAAATTCAACGTCTTTTTCAGATTTGAGCAACTCTTGATTATCAGCTAGCTGACGCTCCACTTGACGTTTTTCTTCCCATACTGCTTTTAACTCAGCTAAATACGCATGTTCTTGTGTCAAAGTTCGATATTTTTTTTGATCATCATAAATATGAGACTGACCAAGGACCTCTTCCACTTCTGCTAAGCGCTCGAGAAGCTGTTCTACCTTTTTTTTCATGGGAATGCGTTCTATCCAGGTTAAATGCCTCTCCTTTCCTCTGTGCTCTCTGTGTCCTCTGTGGTTATTTTATTATTTAACCCCAGAGGACATAGAGAACACAGAGAAAAAGAAGAGAAAAAAGATGTTATTTCAAGCCATACATTATTTAAAATATGCCTGGGAGCACATTTTAAAATTAAGCGCGTTTCTTAGCAGCAGGCTTTGCAGCAGCTTTCACTTTCTTTTCAGCAGGTTTTTTCTGCTCTTTTGATTGTTGTTGCTGTTGAGAAGCTTCTTCTTCAGTTGATTCACTTGGAGCCGCTTCTTTCTTACGTTCAAAACGCTTTTTAAATTTCTCTACGCGACCTTCAGAGTCTACCAATTGCTTACTACCCGTAAAAAAGGGATGCGAAGAAGAGGAAATAGATAAATAACTGACAGGGTATTCTACACCTTCAAATTTTTCTGTCGCGTCAGTTTTTAAGGTAGAACCACAAACAAAACGATGGCCAGAGGCTGAATCTATAAATAATACTTTTTGATACGCCGGGTGAATATCTTTCTTCATGAATAAAGCTCCTCAAGAGATAAAGTTAAATCAATTTTAAACTTATATACTGATCAAATGAAAATTTGATAGCCTTTTAACGCAAAATAGCGGCAAATAGAAAGTTCTAAGGTTATCGAGTTTGCTCAAAAAAAACAACTGTTTTTTCAGTGAAACAACTTTATCAATTTATCAAATATTTTTAATTTTATATTAATTGTACTTTTATAACAAAATATAGTATAATAATATTATGACATACTATATATAATTAAGTTAAATTTACAAAATTTATTTTATGAATCCTATTGAAAATAACCCCGCTTCTCCTTCTCAAGTTGCTTCTTCCGGTGTTGCCACACAAATTGTGCAATGGCTGGGGCGTGTATGGTCAACCTGTGTCCAGCAATTGAAAGCTGTCATCAAGTGTATTAAAAGTTGTACTTGCCTACATTTGGATAAGCCTAAACAACTACCAAAACCGATACCAAAACCGAAAGAAAAGGACGAATTAGCCATTTTATCTGAATTTCCCTCGCTTAAACTTTCTCCGGTGAGACCTGTGCCGCCTGAACCAAAATCAATCAAATTGGAACCTTTAACAGATATTTTGTACAAAGAAGCTGATTTTTCCTTAGAGGGGTTGTTTGAAGAATCTGGAAGGCAGATAGAGCAAAAACCTACTAATTCAACGCCTCTTATTCAAGAGATAGAGACACAAAAAGAAAAGGCAATGGATCAACTTTCTACTGCTAAAGAAGAAAAAAAACCGGAAGAACCTGTTATTCCGACTTTCAAACGTCGTTATGCGAAAGTATCATCGAAAAAAGATCAAACGGATCATAAGCTAAGTTCTATTCAATCTGTGCTGGGCAAATCTGTTTCTTCTATAGAGGGGTTTAAGATTATCGAGGTGAAAGCAGATGGCAACTGTTTGCTTCTTTCTATTTTAAAAGGATTAGAGCTGCAATATCCGGCTTTAATGAAATACAAGAAAAAAGAAGACCCTGCCGATTATGTATATACAGGACAAGATATACGCACTTTAGGGGTTGAGTTTGTTAAAAATCAAATTGATAAGTGCGGCAGCTTTGCACAGGAAGTGCTGGGATATTTAGATACGGATCGAAAAGAGCATAATGAAGCGGTTGAAAATCATGTCAATTTTTCATTAAAACACGAGTTAGCAAAGCTCACAACAGCATTTAAAGACAAGAAAATTAAACCGACAGAATATACACAGCAAGTTCAAGAGGTGAAGGATAAACATCAACAGTTGAAAGAAAAATTAATGATTCAAACAGATGAAGAGTTTTTGACCTGCTTAGCCAAGAATGGATTTTTTTGCTCTACGCTCCATCTTTTTGCCTTGAGCACTCATTTTCAAATTCCTATTCATGTTCACGAACAAGCAGGTGTTGCTCAACATAATATTCAAATATTTAACCCGACTCAATCAGAGCAAGAACCCATTCATTTATATCGTATTAATAATAATCATTATCAATTTTTACTTAAAGAATTACCAAAAGCTTCAGAAGCTTAAATGAGGTTTATATGATAGAAAAAATTTCTGAACATTCACCACCTCCTCCTATTGCTCCTCAACCTTCTTCTTGGGGAAGAAGAGCGTTAGGTCATGTATGGTTTATACTGACCTTTATTCCGGTCCAAATCTTTTCTCTTCTTGTGAAAATTAAAGATATCTTTCTCTGCTGTTCTTTCGCGGAAGCTGAAGGTTCCCAGGAAGAACACAAGATAATGGCCACAAAAGAACCGGTTCCTCCCACCGTCACTTTTCCTTTAAAAGAGGAAGAGCGCTCAAAAGTTGTGGCTACTGATTCTTTACCCAATCTTCGCTATGTGATGACTCCACCACCATCTCGAAAAGTTGAAGAGACTGAACCTGATCTTGATTTAGCGTCTCTTTTTGTAGAAAATGAACAGCCTACATCGAATCAAGCCCAAGGAAAAGAAGTCGTTCAAGAGAAGGAAATGGAAACTGCACCACAACCTGCTTCTAAAGAAGTTTTAGAAGCCTCTCAGCAAGTGACTGAAGTAGAAGTTGTGAGCAAACCTAAAACACCTGAGAAAATAGATGTTCCAGATGATGGAAATTGCTTATTTTATGCCTGTGCAGTCGCAATAAGAAAAAAATACCGTGACATCCCCGCTATACAAGAGAAGCTGGCATGGGAGGTAGATCCTAGTAAGTTAACTGGCGATTTAAGTAAACAGGCAGATTTATTAGAAAAACCTGCCGCACTTTTACGTCAACAAGGCGCTGATTTTTTGACGAAAAATCAAGGTAATGAACAAGTGATAATAGCTTTATTAAGCGTAATTTATGAACATAATCCGATCGTTCACTGCCGCATACAAGATTTGGAATCATTACAAATGATTCTAACGTTAGATATTGAAACGCTTCGAACTATGCCTCGAACTAAAGATATTGAAAGTCAATTGAAACAAAAAATTGAACAACTGAAAGCCACGCAACACAATATTGAAATGGAAAAAAAGAATTTAATAGATATAGAAGAAGATGTGTCCAGTTATATTGAAAAATCTAAGCAAGATCATTTTTATTGCAGTGAGGCTCACATTTATGCTTTAAGCTATTTTTATGACATTTCTATTACAGTTCTTCTCAAATATGGCCAAGAAGATCAAACAGCTGTGACTTATAATCCGGAAGCTACTCAAGCTTTAACACCGATTACAATTGCGCATGTGAACAATAACCATTATGTGTGTATTGATACTTAGAAAGAACAAAACGACAAACCTTAACGACAAACGACAATTATGATTTAGTCCTTTTTGTCGTTTGTCGTTTTATTTTTTTCTTATTATTGCCCTTTTTTAAGCGCCCACAAGGCCATCTGCACTGTTTGAATTCCCGCTAACATCCCTTCTTCATAGCGAAAATAGGGATGCTGCTCAAGCTCTGGAAAATCATTGGGCTGCAATAAATCATCTGTCGTTAAATGAGGAACAATGCGTCGCCCGCTACGCAATAACTGCGCATGATGAAAGTCCACAAGCTCTTGTAGAACTTTTTCAATCTTATCCCAAGAAGTCGTCTCCGACTGATTCATGGTTTCCTCGCTTTTTAGCCACTTTTTTCTGACGTTGAATTTGAAAAAATTCCTTCATCAACTGACTGCAATACCCTTCTAAAACCCCTTTTTGCACTTCAAGTGCATGCGTCGGGTGTGTAGGCTCAAATAAATCAATCCAACTCCCATTAGCGCCATGACGCACATCAGGGGCTCCCCATACAAGTTTGGGCAATCGCGTGAGTAGCATAGCCCCGGCACACATGCTACAAGGCTCTATTGTACAATAGAGCGTGGTGTGAGCAAGCCGCCAATTATCTACGGCATTGGCTCCGGCTGTTAAACATAACATTTCTGCATGTGCAGTCGCATCTTTCAACATCTCCACTTGGTTATGTCCTCTTGCGATGATGCGCTTATCCTTGACTAGGACCGCTCCAACCGGCACTTCTTCTTCTTTAAACGCTTTCCACGCTTCTTTTAAAGCTTCTAACATAAAGCGTTCATCTTCATTTTGAGGATTAACTGCAAAAGGAAAGATCATGAAGCCTACTTTTCTTGCAGCTTGCGATTTAATTGAGCCACTTGCTTCTTCAAGGCATCTACATCTGTCACATATTTCTTCTGAAGTCCAGCCAATTTCTTTTCATATTTATCTGTCAAGCGTGCAAGATCACGTTCAAAAGCTTTGCGCATCTGATCAATCGACTGTTGCTCTTGTGCTTGTTGCTCGGCTTGCTCTTGTGTTTGCTGGTGTTGCTGAGCTTGAACTTTAAGTTGAGCAAAGCTCTCTTTTGGGAAAACGACCGAATTTAACACCGCAAATAGATAGGTTTGAGGAGCGCCAAATTCTTGAACCGAAGCATTAATCAAAGCTTGAGCTTGTTCATGTTGTATTTCCTCTAAAGAGGTAAAATCGGGATTGATGCGGCTTAATTGCGTTTCAAAAAACTCATAAAGTTCGCTATTTTTGAGCAGCCAACGTGCTGTAATAAATTCAGCTAAATCTTCTCCTTTCTCTTCTTCTTGAATTGCTTGACGGTAAGCTTGAGCTAACTCATCAGTCGAAATTTTATGTAAATTTTTATTACCAAGAAATTTTTTAACAAAATAGAAATCCTTTTTGAGATGCTCATTTTTCAAATCTTTTTTGACTGTTTCGACAATCAAAGGAATCCATTCTTGCAAATCTGTAAATTTCTCTTTATAAGAAGCATTTTTATACATATTGTGAACCTTTCATAATGTTGATAGAAAAGGAAAAAGTTAGCATGTTTAATAGGAAAAAGGCAAGTTTTAAAAGGTGAAAGCATGGCACAACAACATACCGAAGATGAACATCCCTTTTATGGCATCGACATTATTCGTCGCCAAGAACAAGCCTATATTCAACAGCTACTAAAAAAATACCGCCAAGAACCGGTTACAGAAGAGTTGAAATCCAAAATTTGGGATGAGTTGCAAATGGAAAAATACAAAGGACATATTACGATTCCGTTTAAAGTCGTGATGCGCCGTGACACCCTTAAAAAATACCCCGATTATATCGAAGTAATTTTAGACACAAAAGTTTAAATGTCTAAAAATTCATTAAACTAAGGATGGTAAATGATTAGAAAGAATTTTCAATTGACTTTGACTTTTGTTTTGCTCTGCGTGACTTTTCCCCTTTGCTCTATAGAGATAAATACAGATGAATGTGTCGTCAAAACGAATACAATCGAACTACGGGGCGGAGCATTTTATCACGTTTCTAAGAGATTTAGGGATACATATGGTACAGTCGCTTCGACGATCCAATTTGAAACTTCAGCTCTGGTGTGGGCACCTTTCGAAGTGTGGACTAATTTGGACTGGTCGACTAAACGCTTTAAAAGGGATGAATTCTATAAAACGAGAGCCACTACCTTCAATGCAAGTATAGGGATCAAATATATCTATTCATTCAGCAAAAAATTGGATTTATATATAGGGATTGGTCCTGCTTTAGCCCACACAAGGCTTGATCATCATTTTTGCTGCGATCCAGCTGTGATCGATGTATCACCTAGTGATAGTTCATGTTGTTACCATAACAGACGATCAAAAATTGTCTTGGGTGGTGTAATCAAAACGGGTTTACGTTATTATATATTGACGAACGTGTTCTTAGATTTATTTATGGATTATCTTTACCAACCTACTTATTTTCACCATTATGAGGATATTGGAGGACTTAAAAGCGGCGCCGGATTAGGAGTCAGCTTTTAATACCAAACTCAAAAAATCGCACTAAAATAAAAAATAATTTTTACATTTACATCTCTGAGTATTTAGATTTTGTAAAGGGTTTTCCTTGCATTTAAATACTCTTTTTGATATGATTATAAGAGTAATCAATATTAAATAAGTTCAAGGGCGTATCCGGAAATTTCTATATCGGATACATCCCAACACCTAAGCCAGTTTATTTTGGCTTTTAAATTACGGGGGACTTCTGAATGTCACTAGACAAAGGCACCAAAGAAGAAATTACGAAGAAGTTTCAGCTTCATGAAAAAGATACAGGCTCAGCTGACGTCCAAATCGCTATTTTAACAGAGCGTATTACCGAATTAACTGAGCATTTAAAGAGAGCACCAAAAGATCACGGTTCTCGCCTCGCTTTGCTCAAATTAGTCGGTCAACGTCGTCGCTTGTTGGATTATTTGAATTCAACAGATACCAAGCGTTATCAAACGTTAATCAATAAATTAAAACTCAGAAGATGATTTAAAAAAAGGGCAGCCATAATGGGCTGTCCTTTTTTCAAAATATAAAATGTTATCCATCATGAAAGAATATGAATATAGAAATCAGAAAACTCTCTTTAAAACATTTGAAGTGTGTTTTCTGACTTCTATTCTCTTCTTTTAATTTGGATAATTTCTTCCCTTTCTTTAAGGAAGCGTCAAACATTGACTCGTGCAAATCAAAGCTTCAATTCTAGTATCTCTGATAAGATGAATATTCTTTCAATATCCTCAAAGTCTATTAGAAGTGAAATTATCAAATTATATTTTTATTTTAGGAGAATGACATGCAACGTGATATCATCTCGGTCCGTTTAGGCGACCAAGAAATCACTTTTGAAACAGGTAAAATCGCGCGACAAGCGGGTGGAGCCGTTATCGTCCGTTGCGGCGAAACAATTGTTTTTTCAACGGCTTGTGCCGCCCCTACAGCTGATCCTACTACAGACTTCCTTCCATTACGGGTAGATTACCAAGAGAAATTTTCTTCGGCCGGTAAAACAGTCAGCGGATTTATCAAGCGCGAAGGACGTCCTTCAGAACGTGAGATCTTGGTTTCGCGTCTCATTGACCGTCCGTTACGTCCTCTATTTGAAGAAGGATACTATAATGAAGTGCAAGTCTTGTCTTATGTATGGTCTTATGATGGTGTACACTCTCCGGATCCTTTAGCGATTTGTGGAGCCTCTGCTGCTTTGGTTCTATCAGATATTCCTTTAATTAAACCTGTGGGTGCGGTGCGCGTCGGGTATATTGAAGGACGATTTATTGTGAATCCGACAATGGAACAGCAAAAATACTCCAAATTAGATCTCATGATTGCAGGAACAGAAGATGCAGTCCTGATGATTGAAGGTTTCTGTGACTTTTTAACAGAAGAACAAGTGTTAGAAGCCATCGCACTCGGTCATGAAAGCATTAAAGTGATTTGTCAAGCGCTTAACCAATGGCAAGCTAAAATAGGTAAAGATAAAAATCGTGAGACCTTACGACCCTTACCTAAAGATCTTTATCAGGCTGTAGAAGCCATTGCCAATCCTTTATTGGAATCCGCATTACGTATTGAATTGAAAAAGAAACGTGAAGAAGCCTTAAGTGATGCTTCAAAAGTGGTTCTCGAAGCTTTATTACCTACTGACGCTGAACCTAAATATCCTATACAAGCGATTCACCAAGCCATCAAAGAAGTCTCTTCTAAAATGATGCGCCGCATGATTTTGAATGAAAACTTGCGTTCCGATGGTCGTCAATCGACACAAATTCGTCCTATTGACGTTGAACAAGCGCTTCTTCCACGTGCACATGGAAGTTCTTTATTTACACGCGGAGAAACCCAAGCTGTTGCTGTCTGCACATTAGGCGGCGAAAGCATGGGACAACGCTTTGAAGACTTAGATGGAGAAGGACTTCAACGCTTTTATTTACAATATTTCTTTCCTCCTTTTTCTGTCGGAGAAGTGGGACGTATTGGAGCTCCAGGACGACGTGAAGTGGGACATGGAAAGCTGGCTGAGCGTGCGCTGAAAGCTCTGATTCCACCTAAAGAACAATTTCCTTATACCGTTCGTCTAGAGTCTAATATTACGGAATCTAATGGTTCTTCTTCCATGGCAACAGTGTGTGGGTGCTGCTTAGCGATGATGGATGCCGGCGTACCTATTAAACGGCCGGTTTCAGGAATCGCCATGGGGTTGATTTTAGAAGATGATCGTTTCATTATCTTATCTGACATTTTGGGAATCGAAGATGCCCTGGGTGACATGGACTTTAAAGTCACAGGTGACCATGAAGGTATTACAGCTTTCCAAATGGATATCAAAGTAGAAGGCATTACACTTGAAATTATGAAAGCCGCTTTGCAACAAGCCAGAGAAGGCCGCATTCATATCCTCAACAAGATGTTGGCAGCTTGTCCTTCTTATAAAACACAAATGTCTCGTTATGCGCCACGCATTGAAACCATTCAGATTAAACCGAGCAAGATTGCGACGGTCATTGGTCCGGGTGGTAAACAAATCAGAGCGATCATTGAGCAAACAGGCGTTCAGATTGATATCAATGATACCGGTCTAGTTAGCATCGCAGCTTCTGATTTGGACAGCATTGAGAAGGCTAAAGCGATCATTTATGGTTTAACAGCTGAAATAGAAATCGGTAGAGTATATACGGGTAAAGCGACTTCGATTGCCCCTTTTGGAGTATTCGTCGAAATTCTACCTGGAAAAGAAGGTCTCTGTCATATTTCTGAATTTGATACGAGCCGCATTGCCAACCTCAATGATTTTGTCAAATCGGGTGACGTCGTCACAGTCAAAGTCTTGGACATTAATGAAAGAGGACAAATTAAGCTCAGTCGCAAAGCGACTTTGGCAGCAGCCGGCGGTTAAGTTAGGCTGTCACTGTCCATAAGAAAAAAGTGGACGAGGTGGACTTGGTGAACAAAGTGGACAATAATTTTATGTCCACTTTTTCATTGTTTCGATATAATTTATTGTTTTTTATAAATGGCTTGTTAATTGAATTAATATTCACTTGACATTTTTTATAACAACAAATAAAATTAGTTCTATTTAAATTTTAAGGTATTATCATGAATATCCAAAGTCGTTCTATTGCTAGTTATACAAGTTCTTTTGTAAAAGAAACCCTTCTACCTTCTTTTAATGATTCTCAAAAGAAAGTTGCTCTAATAGCTTTAGCCATTATAGCCGTGATAATAACCACGTCTTTTATACTTATTCGTCGCGTTTTTCGTGCTCGCCAAGAGAATAAAGCACTTGATTTAGAGAAACAAAAAACACCTGAAAAAGTTAAAAAACTTGCTTCTGAAATAGGTTCAGAAAGAAATCAAAACCAAGCAAAAAAAGAAATCGAACCAGCTGTTAAATTAACAGAAGGTAAAAACAAAGCTGAAACGAAAAAAGAAAAACAAATTGAATCTAATCCAGAAAAAAAACAACCCTTAGACAATCGCGCACTACCTCACCAAGAAGAGCAAAAATTAGACCATCCTCAACCAGACGTTAAAAAGGATGTTCAAAAAAAAGATGCTTTAAAACCTATTCAAGAAAGCGTTGAACCACTAGTCGAAAAATCAGTAGAAATTGCCCCCCCAAAACAAGATGCCCAACGTTTTTACGATGTTGATCCCGATGGTTTACGACCTGTTTTACAACATTACCATAAACAGGAAAACAAGGATAAAGATGACGCAATCGAAAATATCAAAAAACCAGCCGATGCTAAACCTAGAGAGACATCCACTTCTGTCACTATACGCGTGATTAGTCGTGGAAAGGAAAGCACAAAAGTAGATGAAAGCACATTGAAACACTTTAATGAAGTAATTAAAGCCTTTAAAGAATATAAAAATGATCCTAGTAAACAAAAACCATATGATAATCAGAATCCAAACCTTGTGTATTTAAGTATTGATGATTTTGGAAGAGCAAATAGTTTACTCTATCCCAAAATTGAAGTATTTCTACGCTATCTTGTCGTCAAAGGTGAGATTTTTGCTTATAAGAACGCACGAGTAGGTTATTGCCTTTATTTAAATAAAGAAGCAGTTGAAAATCAAAAGCATGGTCCAAATGCCATAGATCCTCAAAGAACCGATACTTATTTCGATTTCCAAAAATTAAGAGAAATTGATCGCCAATTACAACAAGTTCCTGTACCCGACTTAACCCTCTTTACTCCCACGGAAAAGGCATTAGCAGAAGAAATTATCAAAGAAATTATGGATAAATATTATAGCCGCTTTAATGCTCAACTTCATAGAGAATTTAAGCTTATGACTAAGGCTTTTGCCGCAAATGTACCGCAAATTATGGATCGGCTTGTTCAGCAAAAATTGATTCATTCTTGGAATAAAATTTCTCGCACGGGTGAAGTGGCAGTCAAATTACACAAAGATGATGTCCTAGAATCCCCTGATATCTATTCTTGGAATGAGTGGAGAGATCTTGATCTCATTAAAAAAGAAGAGCAATTTAAAAAAGATAATAAAATTGTTATTTCTGCAGATTCTTTACAAAAAAGCAATCTAAGCGCTATAGCGCGAGATAACTTGAATGATTTAGTGAATACCCTTAATAAACGCGTTAAACCAGGCCCTTATGAATGGACTCCTACAGACAAGGACGCAATTATTAACCTAGATGAAATAAACGCTATTCGCCAATTCTTAATGGATCATCACCATGTCGTCGCTTTTGACCGAAAAGGATTTAGAAAGGAATATATTATTGCTGTTAAAGA
The DNA here is from genome assembly GCA_030147755.1 of Parachlamydiaceae bacterium. Classification (GTDB taxonomy): domain Bacteria; phylum Chlamydiota; class Chlamydiia; order Chlamydiales; family Parachlamydiaceae; genus JASBUW01. The sequence goes on along the minus strand of JASBUW010000085.1, from coordinate 651 downwards.
GGCTGATAAGCCGTAATAAAAGGAATTAATATGAATTTGACAATTCAATCTATTAAGGAAGCAGCTCACTTTGCCCCACAAGCATGTCTAGCTTCTGCTCATGAATGGTTAGGAAGAGTGGTGCGCTGGATGGAAGGGCATTATTCTTTAGTTCAGATACCAAATCAGCTAGGTGGAGCAGCCGCTATTTTTGCAGCTGATTTGGCCATTTTTCAATTAGTTTACCGCATTGCGCATTTTGTTAATCCAGAAGGTGATAATATTGAGGTTCAAGGGGCGGCAAATTTCAAGGCAACCTTTACTTATACATTATTAGGCTTTATGTTAGGAGCCGCCGCTATAACGCGTGTTATCCAAACTTCTCTGTCTATTTCTGCTCACATTCTTTTAGGGATTACAGCAATTGTAACCAGCATTTTTCCCGGCTATAAAATAGGCCTTTATGATTAGCATTAAAGTGCTGAATTAAAGGTAAACGAATAAAACGACACTAAGGACAAATGGCTATCCGTATAGGTTCACTGTGTACATAGACTGTTTGCCATTTGTGCGGTAGCACTCTAACTGCATTAGCCCAGACCGAGCGCGTTTAGCGCTCGTTCTGGGATTTAACGCACAATATATTGCACTGCGGTTAGCAGTGCTACACAG
>JASBUW010000080.1 GCA_030147755.1 Parachlamydiaceae bacterium | reverse complement strand
GCTCAATTATTTTTGCATTTTTAACCCCACGTTCCGCTACAGGCCTAACCGGCCTTTCGCTTCACGCGGGGCTTCCCACTTTTGATCGCTGCCGCGATTAGCTACAATTGTCCAAACTTCAGTTTGCGTAAGGTGAGTTATTAACTTTCAAGTCAAATCAAATTATGACTAGCTAAGTAGTTACCCATTTCTCTGTTATTAATTTACTTTTATTGAGATCTTTATAACAAATTAATTTAAATTATTTACTATTATAATTATAAAAAGCACTGAATATAAATATAAATTTAAATATAAAGTTAAATGTAAAAATAAAAATTAAGGAGAATTTAAATGAATAGTCCAGAAAGTGTAAGACAATTTCCAGGTTCACATGTGTATTATGAAGCTTTGCAACCCATGAGCGACAAAGTAGATTTACATCCAACAGAGCATGTCAATATGGCTAGGCTTGTTGATCATTGTATTAAAGGGAGGTTTCCAATTATAGATTTGGGGGCTTTATTACAAGCGCAAGCGGATGAATGGGAAGAGGAACAGCTTTTAGATGACGTAGTAAATTTATTTCAAGCTCCATTAGATGAAATAGAAGAAACTGCAATGCATGCAGATGTACAGGCAATGTTTAGTGAAGCAGCACCAGCTACTGAAGTAGCGCAACCTCAAACACAAGCTGTTGAAGTAGCGCAACCAGTAGAATCGCAACCACAAGCTCCAGCTGCTGAAGTTGCTCAACCGGCAGCGCCGCAAGTCATTCCACAAAGATTAGATTCAATGACGCGTGGTCGCCCGGCTCGTGCTGCAAGACCTCCTGTCAATTATCGTGCTCTGCACGAAAGAAAAGTAACAGCCATGAATATTGCAGAGGCAGCTAAAGTAGAAGCGGCATTAGCGCCAGCAACAGAAGTGCCAGTGGCCGAAGTACCAAAGGCAGGACCTAAACGTTCGAACGGTATTGCGAATCGCGCTGCCGCTTTAGGAAATGGAATTAGGATTCAACTTCCAGGACAAGGAATGCCGGTTCGAAAAACAACAGTTGTTCCTTCTTCTTGTAATGTAGAAGCAAATCAAACTAACCCGAATCACCCACAAACTCCACCACTAGGTAGAGTAGGTTAGTAGGATAAAAAAGTCTACTAATAGATTATCTGTTCAGGCCTTTCAGGATCCTCTTCCTGAAAGGTCTTTCTCTTTTGAATAAATAATTGTGGGAAATTCCCACTTATTTTATAATAAAGATACAAGAGGAGGCTGTGTATGCATAAACAAACATCTAAAGTGAATATGGATAATAAGCATCGCATTTGTTTAAATCGTGTTTTGTCAAAAGAAGAAAGAGAAACTTTTAGTTCTTTTCGTATTTATCGAGAAGGAGGAAAAATTGTTTTAGAACCCATCATGGAGTTTCCTACACAAGATCATTGGATTTATAAAAATCCGGAAGCTTTAGCTTCTTTAATGAGGGGAATCAAAGATGCTGAGGAAGGGCGGATGCATGACTTAGGTTCTTTTGCTCAATATGCAACAGAAGATGAGGAAGAAGACTAGAATGCAATTTAAGATTACTTTTTCTGAGGAAGCTAAGTTAAAATTAAAGAAATTAGAACAAGATAAATCAAAAATAGGAATATTAAAGAAAAGTCTTGGGCTTTATGGAAACTAATCTCAAGCATCCTTCTTTGAATACGCATAAATTTAGTGGGATGACCTGTAAATTTGGTGAAGTTTTCGAAACATATGCGCAAAACAGAACTCCCGGAGCTTATCGCGTGTTTTGGGTATATGGCCTTCATTCTGGCGAAATTTATATTTTAGATATCACGCCGCATCCTTAGCGAAACCTCAACATTTTATCATTGATTTCAAACTTCTCTTAAGGTAAACTTTGCTTTTTCTTCATTTTAAACATTAGCCATTAGAGCTATTTTACTATATAAGAGGTTCAAAAATGTACGCCATTATTAAAACGGGTGGAAAGCAGTACAGCGTGAAAGTGGGAGACGTCATCGATGTTGAACTGCTCAACTCAGATCCAGGCGCTCACATCGAATTTGGCGATGTGTTATTTGCTTCTGACGGTTCTAAAAACCATATCGGTCAACCTGGTATTCCCAATTTTCTCGTTTACGGAGAAGTCTTAGGACAAGTCAGCGGTGAGAAAATCACAAGCTTAAAATATAAAGCCAGCCATACACAGTGTCGTAAATGGGGTCATCGCCAAAAATACACACGGGTGAAAATTACAGGAATTGGCGATAAGCATCAGAAAAAGGAAGGCAAACATGGCGCATAAGAAAGGTCAGGGTTCAACCCGTAACGGACGAGATTCAGAATCAAAGCGTCTAGGTGTGAAAGTGGGCTCCGGAGAAGTTGTGAGAGCAGGCAGCATTCTCGTCAGACAAAGAGGCACCAAATGGCATCCCTCTAAAAATGTAGGCCGTGGTTCTGATGATACATTATTTGCACTTGCTGATGGTGTGGTGTCTTTTCGCAAGACTAATCGCACTTACGTTTCTATCCAAACAGGTGCTTAAAAGTTTTTTGGTAATACGCGAAGCGTTTGGAATGCGAAGGTCCTCCTTCGCTTTGATATGACGTCTTTCATGAAAGCGAAGGATGACCTTCGCACTCCAAACGCTTCGCGTATTACTCATAGCTCTGTTTAAATCTTCTTCGAGCTCTTTCACTGTTTTTCTCTTCTTTATCATAGGATTTTATAAAATATGTTTGTTGATCGCGTTGTCATTCAATTTGCAGCTGGTAAGGGCGGTAATGGTGTTGTGGCTTGGCGCCGTGAAAAATATATTCCTAAAGGAGGTCCAGCAGGCGGTAATGGGGGTCCTGGAGGATCCATTATTTTAGAAGCTGATCCGCAAATTTCTTCCCTCGATTGGTTTCGTCACCGTCGTTTGATCAAAGCAGACAATGGAGGAGATGGAGGAGGCAATTGCCGACAGGGACGCACCGGACCTAATTTAATTCTGAAAGTTCCCTGTGGCACATTAGTCAAAGACGTGGAGACAGGCGATATTTTGCATGATTTTACTCAGCCTGGCGAACAATGGATTCTTTGTAAAGGAGGACGCGGAGGCAGAGGCAATGATAGCTTTAAAACGCCTACTAATCGCGCTCCTAATCAATTTACAGAAGGACGGCCAGGCGAAGCACGACACATTGAGTTAGAGCTTAAATTGATCGCAGATGTGGGATTAGTGGGCTTTCCCAACGCAGGTAAATCAACTTTAATTTCGACTTTAGCAGGATTGCGTGTCAAAGTAGCAGCTTATCCTTTTACTACCCTACAACCTAATTTGGGTTTTATTGAGCTCGATAATTATCAACGCATCTATTTAGCTGATATTCCCGGCATTATTGAAGGAGCGAGTCATAATCGGGGTTTGGGATTAGAATTTTTACGCCATGTGGAAAGAACTAAGCTTTTGATTTTTATTTTAGATGCTTCAGGTATTGATGGACGCACGCCTAGTCATGATTTTCAAATCTTAAGAGAGGAAATGGGAGCTTATAATCCTGAATTATTAGAACGCCCTTATTTAGTGGCGCTTAATAAAATAGACACGGAAGAAGCCTCTGCACATGTGGAACAATTTACCCAAGATTATCATTTTCCTCCTCATACTCTCTTTCAAATTTCTGCAGCTTATGGAGAAGGGTTAGAAGCACTCATTCATGAGATGACAAAAAGATTAAAAACTTAAGAAGTCATTTCTAAATTACCTCTTAAGTTCATATTATCCCTCTTTTTTCTCTCTGTGTACTCTGTGGTAAAACTTAATAAATTACCACAGAGTATATAGAGCACAGAGAGAAAAAAGTCTCTAAATTTTTCCTATTGACTTAATCTCAAAATACATGAGAAAAAAGGAAGTTCATAGATGAACATATAGGAAATTTTATGAATAAAGTTATTCTTTTTCATTTACTATTAGGAGCAATCTTTATGACGATTCCTTCGCCAACAACAGCTGAAAATTTTGCACAAGCTCCAAGTAATTTTTTTGAAAATAGTCCTTCTTATTTTCCCTCGAAAGAATTCAAAGATAAAGCCAATCTGCAATCTTTTGATCTTTTTGAAGAAGCGAAAAAAGATCCTCTCGCTTTCTGGGCTAAGCAAGCTCAAAATCTGCAGTGGTTTCAACCTTGGCAACAAGTTTTAGAATGGAATCCACCCTATGCTAAGTGGTTTGTAGGCGGTAAGTTGAACGCCTGTTATAACTGTCTCGATCGCCATATGACAACTGCTACACGCACTAAAACGGCTCTTATTTGGGAAGGAGAGAATGGGGATCAAAGAAAACTGACTTATGAAGAGCTTTATCAAGAAGTGAATCAATTTGCCAATGTGCTCAAATCTTTGGGTGTTGGCAAGGGAGATCGAGTAGCGATTTATTTGCCTATGATTCCTGAAGCAGCCGTTTCCATGTTAGCTTGTGCGCGTATTGGAGCCATCCATACCGTAGTATTTGGAGGCTTTTCTGCAGAAGCCTTGAAAGATCGTATATTGGATGCAGAGGCTAAACTGGTCATTACGGCAGATGGGGGATTCCGACGTGGCAAAATCGTGCCCCTTAAAGAGGCTGTAGATCAAGCTGTGGCAGATTGCGCATGTGTCGAGCATGTCGTGGTTGTGAAACGCACTGCGCAAGAGATCTCTATGCAAGAAAAGCGCGATCATTGGTACGATCAATTAATGCAAAAAGCAGGAGCAGAATGTCCGGCTGAAGAAATGGATGCAGAGGATCTATTGTTCATTCTCTATACATCAGGGACGACAGGTAAGCCTAAAGGTATTATGCATACGACGGGGGGCTATTTGTTAGGGGCTACGATGACGACACGTTGGGTATTTGATATTAAACCTCAAGATGTGTATTGGTGTACAGCAGATATCGGATGGATTACAGGGCATAGTTATGTGGTCTATGGTCCTCTTTCTAATGGAATGACTCAATTGATTTATGAAGGGGCTCTTGATTGGCCACAACGTAATCGATTTTGGAAATTAATTGAAAAATACAAAGTGAGCACCTTGTATACAGCACCTACAGCCATTCGTACCTTTATGAAGTGGGGAGAAGAGTGGCCAAAAAATTGTGATCTTTCCTCTTTGCGTTTATTAGGATCAGTTGGAGAACCTATCAATCCTGAAGCGTGGGTGTGGTATTACAAATACATTGGACAAGAAAAATGTCCGATCGTTGATACATGGTGGCAAACAGAAACAGGAAGCATAATGATCGCACCTATTCCTGGGCTCACCAATCTGAAGCCGGGTAGTGCGACTCAACCGCTGCCAGGCATTGAAGCAGCACTTTTAAACGATGCAGGAGAGCCTGTTTCTTCGGGTAACTTGGCTTTGACTTCTCCTTGGCCTTCCATGTTAAGGGGAATTTATGGAGATCCTCTGCGTTATGAAGAGACCTATTGGAAAAAATGGAATGGCCGCTATTACTTCACAGGAGACGGAGCCAAATTAGATGAAGACCATTATTTTTGGGTGATGGGACGCATTGACGATGTCATGAATGTAGCTGGCCATCGCATTAGCACGATGGAAGTGGAAAGTGCATTAGTGGATCATCCTAGCGTAGCAGAAGCAGCTGTGATTGCGATTAGTCATGAGATCAAAGGTCATGCGATTGCTGCTTTTGTGACTTTGAAAGAAGGAATTGCAGCGACTCCCGAGTTAAATGATATTTTAAAGCAGCATGTTGTGAATAAGATTGGAGCTATCGCTAGACCGGAAAAAATCATTTTTATTCATGATTTGCCTAAAACACGTAGTGGTAAAATTATGCGACGTTTATTGCGAGATATTGCCGAAGGACGTCTTTTAGGAGATGTGACAAGCTTGGCCGACCCTTCTGTCATTGAAGCATTAAAAAGTAAGTATGCTGATGAACCATGAAATGAAATCCTCATTGCGATGAGGACCTATGTTTATTTCTAATTTAATGCGATATGTTCCCAGCGTTATTGTGGGATTACTTGTCGGATTTTTAGCGACGACTAATGCGATTTCTTTAATTGCCTTAATTTTTTCTGGCGATTTGATGCCTTATTTTCCTATAGGCATTGGGATTGCGTTGATGGGAGTGAGTGTTTTGGCTCTTGTTGTGGCTTGGAAAAGTCAAGCGCAAATGATAGCTGAAACACAGGACACGACAGGCGTATTAATCATGTTGATGGCAAATACGCTTATTGCCCAGATCAAAATAGAGGGAAATCCCTCTCAAATGCTTCCTACTGTTATTGTTTTAATTATTTTAGCTTCTTTTCTTATTGGGTTAAGTTTTTTTTTAATAGGCTATTTGCAATTAGGCATATTGGTACGTTTTATTCCGTATCCCATTATTGGAGGATTTCTTGCGGGAACGGGATGGCTCTTAGTATTAGGCTCTATCCAAGTGATGACGGGCCAAGGCCTTCACTGGAATAATTTATTTTTGTTTTTTCAACAAGACTATATATGGCATATACTAGCAGGGTTTTTAGTTGCTGGTACTCTATTAGCTCTTAAAAACTACTCTGAACACTTTTTAGCTATTCCTGTTGCTTTAATTGCTTTTTTTATCCTATTTCACTTTATTTTCTGGTTGATGCCCTTGTCGACAGAAGGGTGGTTTTTAGGACCCTTCACAAGTCAGAATAGACTGTGGCCTGCTTTGTCACTATCAGATGTACAGCATATAAATTGGTCCCTTTTATTAGGACAAAGTGTACAATTTGCCATTCTTATTTTTACAGCCGTCATTGCTCTTCTATTGAATTTGAATGGAATCGAATTAATTGAGAAGAAAGATGTTCCTTTTGATCAAGAATTACGCGCTGCAGGAGTTGCCAATTTAATCAATGGATGTTTAGGGGGATTGGTAGGCTATCAATCTTTGTCTTTATCCACTTTAAGTTTGAAAATGCGCGTCAATAAGCGTGTAGTCGGTTTAGTAGCAGGTGTAATTGCCTTTGTCTTCTTCTTTGTCGATCTTTCTGTCTTTTCGTTTATTCCAAAAGCTATTTTAGGCGGCATTTTGCTCTATATAGGTGTAGATTTGCTAGTTGTCTGGAGTTATGATAGTTGGTATAAATTGCCCACACTAGATTATGTCCTTGTCATGGTTATTCTGATTGTCATTGCAGCTTTTGGGTTTTTAGAGGGTGTCATATTAGGAATTGCTGCTGCTATTCTACTATTTGTGCTTGACTATAGCTCTATTAGCGTGGTTAAGCATATTTTGTGTGGAGTTACCTATCAAAGTAATGTGAGCAGGCCGGTCGATCAACAGTGTTTTTTAAAAAAACAAGGAGAGTTGATTTACATTTTGCAATTACAAGGTTTTTTATTTTTTGGGACAGCTTATCGGATTATTAAGGAAGCATACAAGCGTTTAAATGATGAAAAGCTAGAACTTCCTCAATTTATAATTATCGATTTTCGTTTCGTAACCGGAATAGATGCTTCTTCTCTTTTAACACTTATGCGTTTAAAACAAATCGCTCAAAAGTATCAATTTACTCTTGTTTTCACACATTTGGATTTAGAAAAGCATCAACACATTGAGAAAATCAAAAATGAAGAGGATCAGGTACTGCATTTCTTTTCTAATCTAGATTATGGTGTAGAATGGTGTGAAGATCAAATTTTGCGTATGTATAATAAGGATGCTCAGAATAAACAATCCTCTTTTTCTCTTTTATTTTTACCTATTTTGGCTCAGCATTTTGAAAAATTGACTTATGTACCAGGTCAATATTTAATTCATCAAGGCGAGGCGTCAAATGCATTTTATTGGATTGAATCGGGACAGTTATCTGCTTTTTTAGAGCTTCCCGATGGAGAGAAGTTACGTCTTAGCTTAATTAAAGAAGGAGCCATCGTGGGGGAATTAGGTTTTTACTTGAATACGCCTAGGACAGCTTCTGTCATTGTTGAACAACAGGCGGCAGTTTATAAAATCACAGAAGAAACTTTAAAAAGTCTATTGATTCAATGTCCTGATCAAGTGATGTTATTTCAGAACTATCTCATCTATATGCTAGCGGATCGATTAAATAACGCTAATAAAACCATTCAAACCCTCGTTTAATAAATGACGACCCTGATTAATGCTTCTAAATTTAGCCGATTTTTACCTAGTGTGATTGTGGGGCTTGTCATGAGCTTGTTGAGTGTGACAGTGGCGATCTCTTTTATGGTAGTCATTTTTCCTGAAAGTTTACAATCCTACTTATCTGTTGGCATTCAAATGGGTTTAATAGGAGTGATTGTTTTGAGCTTATTCATTGCTCTAAAAAGTCAAGCCTATATGCTAGCTAAAGTGCAAGAAACCTTCACTGTGTTGTTGATGATTATGGTTGCTAGCCTTGTGGGAGAGTTAAGTACACCAGAATATGCCCCTCAAATTTTACCCACCACCCTTGTTCTCATTGCGGCTTCTTCGCTATTGGCAGGATTGAGTTTATTTTTATTAGGCCATTTTAAATTGGGATCCTGGATACGTTTTATTCCTTATCCCATTATGATTGGTTTTATTGCGGGAACGGGATGGTTAATTATTGTGGGTTCATTTAAGGTCATGACGGATCTTGAAGTCAAATGGGCGAATTTTCCTCTTTTTTGGCAAAAAGAACATGCTTTTCATTTATTAGGAGGCCTTGTCATAGCTGGACTCTTGATAGGAATTGAAAAACGTTATAAGCATTTTTTAGTGATTCCTTTCACTTTAATTAGTCTGATTGTTTTCTTTCATTTATTATTTTGGCTTACGCCTCTTTCAACGCATGGATGGTTTTTGGAATCTCTTGCGCAGCATCAACCCAAGTGGCCCCTTTTATCTTTGTCAGATTTTTATTTGGTGAATTGGTCTGTCATTTGGGGACAAAGTTTTCAATTTGTTGTCATGATCGTGACCATTGCTATTTCACTCTTGTTAAATTTAATCGGTTTTGAATTAGTTGTACAAAAAGACTTAGACATGAATCAAGAGTTAAAAGCGGCAGGTATCGCGAATTTAGTCACTGGTTTTTGTGGAGGATTGGGAGGATATCAATCCCTTTCTTTTTCTGTTTTAGGCGTTCAACTCCAGGTGGATAATCGCATTGTAGGATTTGTGACTAGTTTCACTGCTTTATTGCTTTATTTTTTTGGATTAAATTTGATTTCTTATTTTCCTAGACCTCTTTTAGGAGGACTGCTTTTTTTTACAGGTTTTGACTTATTAGTGAAGTGGACTTATGAAAGTTGGTATAAACTCCCAAAAATTGATTATGCACTTGCCATCAGCGTATTAGTGATCATTGTGGGGATAGGATTTCTAGAAGGCGTGTCTTTTGGAATTTTTCTAGCCGTCATTCTATTTGTGTTTCAATATAGCCATATTGATGTTGTTAAACATGCTTTATCCGGGAAAACCTTTCGCAGTCGTGTGGATCGTCCTCTCGAACAAGAATATTTTCTTAAAGAGCAAGGAGAAGCCATTTATATTTTGAGATTACAAGGCTTCTTGTTTTTTGGAACGAGTTATAAAATCATTCATCAAATTCAGCAACGATTAGCGCTATCAGATACTGTCACTCCACGATTTGTGGTGATAGATTTTCGTTTAGTGACGGGGATGGATGCTTCTTCTCTTTTGACTTTTTCTAGATTGCAGCAAATTGCCCAAAAGCAGCATTTCCAATTAATTTTCACGTATTTAAGTAAAGAAGTACAGAAGCAAATAGAAAGAATACAAGATCATAACACGCTCTCTTTATTCTCCACGTTAGATGAAGGATTAGAGTTGTGTGAACAAAAACTTCTGTCAAGCAGTCCGCCTTCTGTTCAAAATGCGGGTGCCGCCAGTCTTTTTTCTTTGCTTGAGATGCCGGAATTCTTGCTTTATTTTGAAAAGCTTCACTTTGCACCTGGAGAGTATTTAATCCACCAAAATAGTCAGTCGGATGAATTATATTTTATTGAATCGGGACAAGTTTCTGCCCTATTAGAGTTACCCCATAAAAAGAATTTACGCTTGCGGGCGATGATTGCAGGCACAATTGTGGGAGAACTGGGTTTTTATTTACATATTCCTAGAACAGCTTCTGTCATTGCTGATCAACCGACGACTGTTTATAAATTAACGCAAGAAGCCTTTAAAAAAATGAAGGTTCAACACGCAAGGTTGGCTGAAGAATTTCAAGGCTACTTGATTTGCGTGTTGGCAGAGAGAATTTATCAAGCCAATGAAACCATTCATACAATTATTCGTTAAAATTAAATACTCTTTATTCAAATCGCCTAAAAGAGCTAAAATAGGGGTATTTTTGACTAAAACCGCACAAATGGCAAACAGTCTATGTACACAGTGAACCTATACGAAATTTTAGATTTAAATTTCAGTAAAGCTACAGATTATTTTTTAATGGCGTCTTTAACAAGAAACATCTCTAGATATCGTTCAATTCCACCTTTATTGTGGATAGGTAAATTGCCTCTTGCTTCAATGACGAAATCATTTTTCACTAATTCATAAGTGGCTTTTGAAATATTGACTTCGCCTGTGATGCCGTGCGATTCCATGCGACTTGCGATATTGACCGTGTCTCCCCAAATATCATAAGCAATGTGTTTTTTACCAATGACACCTGCGACAATAGGTCCAGAGTGAATACCAATACGAGCATTCCATTCCACTCCATAATTTTCTTTCATGCATTCAAAAGAGGCTTTAATCAATTTCTGAATTTCAAGACTAGCTGCTACACATTGATAAGCATGATTGGGATCCGGTGTAGGAACACCTGCCGCGCACATATAACCATCCCCCATGGTTTTGATTTTTTCCAAATGAAAATCTTCAATAATTTTATCAAATTGATCAAAATAGCTTTCTAAAGCTTGAATTAAATTTTGAGGAGAAAGACTAGCTGCGCTTTTAGAAAATCCTACAAAATCAATGAACATGACACTGGTTTGTTCATAGCGTGCCGGTTGAGCAGATCCATAGGCAATTAATTCATTGGCGACACTTTCAGGAAGCATATTTAATAACAGCTGTTCCTGTTCTTTTTGAACAGTTGTCAATTTTGAATACGCTTTTTGCAGCTCTTCTCGTAGATTGATAAGCTCTTTATTCTGTTGAAGAATATTACGATAAGTGGAAAGAAGGAAGTTGAGAAGGTGTTGTCGACTGGCATTAATCGCATAAGATTGCCCTTCAAAACGAATTTCTTCTTTATCTTGACTGCCTGCTTGTGCAGGCATTGCCAAAAGTTCTTGAATCAATTGCAAAAGATTTTCTTCATGATAAGGGCGTGTCACATAGCTGTCTGCACCTACTTCAATACCGCGAATTAAGTCTTCAGGAGAAGACAGCACCGTACATAAAATAATAGGAATATGCCAATATTTTTGATCTTCTTTTAAACGGCGGCAAAGTTCGTACCCATTCATATTGGGCATATTCACATCAGAAATAATCAAATCAATTTGAGGATTTTTAAGGACGTAATTTAAAGCTTCATTCCCATCTTTTGCAATCAACACTGTAAATTGAGAATGAGTTAAAATACGTCTTAGAATAATGGCTTGAAGAGGGCTATCATCGACAATGAGTACTGTTTTTTCCATTATTGCTTATCCTTCTGAAAAATTTTAAGTAGATAAGGACTGATATAATAATCATCTAAAATCAATTGAGCAGCTTCCAACTCAATCGCTTCCTTAGGCATACCAAAGACAACACATGTTTTTTCAGATTGTGCAATGGTTAATCCACCGGCTTGACGGATAGCCAGTAATCCTTTTGCTCCATCTGCTCCCATGCCAGTCAACAAAATACCGATGGCTTTTGTAGTAAACTGCTGGCTAACAGATTGCATCGTTACATCTATGGAAGGACAATGTTTATCATTCACTGAACGATAACTAGTTACAAGCTGTTTATGTTCATTTACTTTTAGGTGTTTATTCTCTTGTGGAAAATAAACCATTCCTGGTTGTAATTTCTCTTTTTCTTGCATAATTTTAAAGCGAATTTCGCAATGGTTGGCTAGCCATTCGATAAATTGAGGCAAGAAGCCTTTACTCATATGTTGCACGCAAATAATAGGAACAGGGAAATTCCGAGGTAAGCTCCTAAAGATCGTGAGGAGAGAAGAAGGTCCTCCTGTAGAAGTCCCAATGACGACAATATCATACATTTGATGAGGGGTTGAAAGATCAGATTCTGCAAGATCAAATGTAGGAGAAGTCGTATAGCGTTTAATCACGTGCACTTTAGCTAAAACGCGTATTTTCTCAAGCAATTTCTTGCATGTGCTATCTTGAGGGTCATAAGAGGCAGGCTTGGGAGAAAAATCTAAAGCCCCAGCCGCTAATACATCAAAGATCTCTTTGGAATTTTTGTCTTTGACCAATCCACTAATGATTAAAATGGGAACAGGATAGAGAGCCAGCATATCTTTGACTAGCGGAACTCCTTGGAGATCGGGAAGGTAATAGTCGAGACAAACTAAATCGGGTTTTAATCCAGGTAAAAGCATTAAAGCCTCTTTACCGGAAGTGGCTGTTCCAATGACTTTAAATTGCGGTACAGATTCAATAATTTTTCGTAGAACCTCTAAGGCAACTTTACTATCATCTACTAGAAATATTTTAGTCACATTTGTGTTCATATTATATTAAAAGCAATGTGTTTAAGGTATAAAGCAAATCCTGAGAAACAGTGGGGGATTTAATAAAATAAGCATTGGCACCAGCTTGTAAACCCCTTTCTCGATCTTCCTCCGTATGGAGAGAAGACACAATAATCACAGGCAAATGTCGGTAGTTTTCATCTTGACGCAGTTGTGTCACAAAGGTTAATCCATCCATGTGAGGCATTTGAACATCAGAAATAATGGCGTCAATATGCACATCTTTTAATTGACGTAAGGCTTCTAATCCATCTTGAGCAGTAAATACTTCATAGCCTGCATCTTCTAAAAAACGAGTATAATAAGCGCGAATTGATTGTGAATCATCTACAATCAGAATACATTTCTTATTCTTTTGTAAAGGCGATTCTTGCTTTAAATTTGAGAGATGAGCAGAAGGAATAGTGTGCGATTTTTTAATCAAATCAAAGGGATTGATCACTAAGCATACTTGACCTGTTTTCAAAATAGTGGCTCCGCTTAAATAAGGAATGTTGACTAACAAATCCGAAAAAGACACCACCACCACTTGCTGCTCGTCTAAGATATTTTCTACAAGAGTTGCTAATTTTTTGCCGCCTACATTTAAAATGAGGCAAGGAAGTGAAGAATAAGTGTGATCAGATATGGGAATATTTAACAAATCAGGCATAAAACAAATGGGAATCGGCTGATCTTTGACCATAATGGCATCTTGTTGATCAATTTGAAAAATCTGCTCCATGGAAAGGAGTTGTATGGATTCAATGACTTCAATAGGGATAGCGTAAATTTTTTTCGCGACTTCTATCAAAAACACATGTGTCGTGAGAACAGACGTGGGTAATTCAATTGAAAAACGACAGCCATGATTGATTTGAGAATCAACAGAGATGCTTCCTCCTAGCTTTTCTACTTGAGATTTGACCACATCCATTCCTACTCCTCGACCCGCTAATTCTGTAGCAGCAGAAACGGTGGAAAATCCGGGTAGAAAAATAAAAGAGTAAAATTGTGCGGATTCTAATCGTTCGAGATCTTCAGGTTTAACACGTTTCTCTGCTAGAGCTTTTTGTTTAATTTTTTCAAGGTCTAATCCTTTTCCATCATCGTGAATTTCAATTAAGATGGTATGGGTAATTTGTTGAGCTTTTAACAAAATATGCCCTTCTGGTGTTTTACCCATGCGTTTCCGTTCTTGCGGTAATTCAATTCCATGGAAAACTGCATTGCGCAAAATATGCATGAGAGGATCTTTCATCTCTTCAATAATTTTTTTATCAACAGTGATTTCGCCTCCTTCCATCACAAAGTCAATTTCTTTATGGCATGTTTGAGCAATTTCTTTCATCATTTGAGGGAATAAATCAAAAAGTTTACTGAGGGGCACGCGTCCCAAATGGCGAATGCGTTGTGTTAACGAAGAAGTGACTTGATCCAGTTTGTGAAAATCTTCGTAAGCAGAGTTTCTAATTTTAGTGAGCTGTCGTTGAATTTCTTGAAAAAGCAATTCTATTTCTAAATCTTCCTTGGGCTCTAATTTCTGCATATAGGGGACATTGGGTCGATTATGAATAGATTTTTCGACCAATGCTAACACACTATCCACTTGCTCAACAAAATTAAAAAGGCGGTTCTTGGTGACGGTTAAGTCACCTGCTTGATTCATGAGTTCATGAATTTGCTCACTTTGAACGCGGATGGTAGATGTTGGAAGAGAATGCGTGGCAAAATGTAAAACGAGATGGGCTTGTTTATCTTTGATTTCTTCTGAAGAAGGGAGGGAAGAAGGAGCTGGTTGTTCTTGAGCAACTTTTATGTTGGTAGGTTTTTGTGTTTGAGTTTTTTCCGGAGGATAAATTTCTTGTGCGACGAGTTGTTCAATATCTGACAATAACTCGTGTAATCGCTTAAAATCAGCAGAAGCAAGCGTAATTTGGTGTTTTTTAGCTGCATCTAAAATTTCTTCAAGTTGATGCGCTTTTTTCTCAATTTCATATAAACTTAACATACGTGCAGCGCCTTTAATAGAATGCGCATCACGAAATACACTATCTAGTGTATCTTGATCAAAGCGCTGTTCTAGCTCTTGAAAGCTTTCTTTCAAATGTTGAAGTCTTTCTACGCTTTCAGCTTCAAAAAGGTTTCTAAGTTCTGCATCTTCAATCATTGTTTTCTTGGAGCATATGTTTAAATGATATTTTTAAGATTTTGAGTTAATCCATTTAACTTAGCCAGCTCTTCATGTATTTGCTGCATGCCTTGCAAAGTTTGTTGAGAGATACGGCTGAGCTCTTCCATTGCTTCTAAAATTTCATGTACCGCAATTCCTTGTTGAGCCACGTTAAGAGACGTTTGCTCAGCACCTTCTACAGAATTATTTGTAATGGAGATAATGGAATCGAAAGAAGAAGAAGTCGATTGAGCCAGCTGAATCACATCTTGAATGGTCGTGTTGCCTTCCTCTACAATTTTAATAGTAGAATCTGTCGCTTGTTGAATATTCTCTGAAAGCGTGTCAATATGGCTAAGAAATTTTTTGCTCTCATCCCCTAATTTACGAATTTCTCCGGCAATCACGGAAAATCCTTCTCCATATTGTTTCACATGGGCAGCTTGTACAGCTGCATTTAAAGCAAGAATATTGGTTTGATTCGTTAAATTGCTGGTCAAAGAAGCAATATTATGAATTTGCCTTGTCAATTGACTGAGACGTAAAATGTGATCTAGAATTTGCGAAACATTGTCACGTTGTTTGGATAGACGTGCCATCACTTGCTTCAATTGTGTGGTGCCGTTTTCTGAGACTTGTGCGGCTTGTTTAGCAAATTGACTTGATTCTTGTGCAATCGTTTGTGTTTGTTGAAAAGAGGCATTTAACTCATCCATTGTCACTGTTGTTTGATTGACAGCTGACGATTGCTGAGCTGTGGATTGTGTTTGTTGATTGGATGTGGCATGAATTTGCTGAGAAACCAACTCTAATCCTTGTGCAATGCCTTTTAAACGTGTGGTTAAGGATTTAGCAATCAGATAAGCAAAAATTCCGCTGAGGAGTAAAATGAATAGCCAAGAAAGCCAACTAATCCATAAAGATTGCTCATAAAGGGCCTGACCGATACGCTCTAGCTGATTATAATCCTCTTCAATTAAAGGAATAATTTTATCAATGTGTTCACGATGTAAGCGATACTCATTGGCAAGAGGGCCCATCAAGATTGCATAGGCTTTATCTTTATCTCCGGCGCGTAAAGCAGATAAATAATCGTTTTGCCAAATAGTGAAAAAAGCTTGGGCATAATTATCTGATTGGTTCAAAAAAAGATCTCTTATTTGTCCTTCCGGTAAGCTATGAGCCCATTTTAATTTTGTTTCATTATATTGCTTCTGTACATATTGGCTTTTTTTGATCAATTGCTGCAATTGCTCTTCGTCTTTCTCGAAAAACTCTTGAAAAGCGAGAAGATAGGGCTCAAGAATATAAGCAGAAGGAGGAGCCATATCATTGATCAAATCCTGGACTTTCATAATTTTTTTGTAATAAGATCCCTCAATTTTGATGTCTTGTAGAGTCAAATAGTTAACCAATTGATAAATTAAAGAACTCACAGCCAAAATCGCAATCATGAGAAATAATTGAGTTCTCATTTTCATTGTCTTGAAAAACATTTTTTATCTCCTAAAACTTATTGCTGCGTGAATTCTTGTAATAATTGTTTAATATCTATAATGCCAATGACTTGAGATTCTTTTTTAAAAGTACGGGTTGTAAACTGCTCTTGCATGCCTGTTTCAGTTAAATCATAAATCGTAGAAGTATCAATAGAAAGAATTTGGACAATGTCATCAACAAGCAATCCTACATTTCCCCATGTGCTCTCTACAACAATCACTTTAGCTGAAGACTGAACCGGAATAGGATCTTGATGCAATAAAAGTCCACTATCTAGTAAAGGTAAAATATTGCCACGCAAACTCATGAATCCGATCATTGCCGATTGAGTACCTGGAATAGGAGAGAAATCTCCTATGTAGCAAAGTTCTTTAATTTGTAAAGATTCCACAGCCAACAGTTGCTGATGAATGCGCAACAATGTCAGAGAAAGCAACGTTTTAAATGCGCGTTCTTTTTGTAAATCTCCTTCTGCTAAAATTTGCGCCCTTTCTTTAAAAATATGTTGTTCTTCAGGTTTAATCTTGGAGGTAAAAAGAGAAGAGGTATGCGCTTGAACTAAGTTCGTTTGAAGTGAACTCATCGCGTCATGCATATTTTGCCAAATTAAATGGATGTCAAGAAAGAAAACGAGCTGACCTTGCAGTTGGAAAGTTTTCGTTAAAATCGGAAAAGCAGGTAAAGGTTTCGCAATGAGTTCAGTCACAGAAGAGTCTTTTTTAAGGGTGAGATAGTGAATATCTTGCATTTCAGGAGTCAGAAGACCAAATAATTTTTCATCTTCTCTCAATACAACAATGACATCAGTTAAATTGTAGGTGTTCACTGTATAACCGAGACAGGCTCTGGCATCGATGATGGACAGAATTTCACCTTTGTAATTGCAAATGCCGGCAAAGTAATCAGGCAAACCGGGCGGACATTTTAATTCCGGTAACTCTAGAATTTCTTGCACATATGTGCTATCAATACCATAAATAAAATCGGCAAAAGAAAAAAGAAGGCAAGGGATTTTATGAGATTCAGTTGACTCCTGTGTATGCGCATTCATGGTTGAGAATCTCCCACCTTTTTAAAAACAGCAGAGTAGGGGCGTAGCTCTAATTTTAAAGCATGCGAAACTCCCAACAGTTCTCCATGCCCCGTGATTAAAAACCCCTCATGACAAAGCGTTTGTGCGAATTTGTGGACTACACTCTCAATAGCATCTTTATGAAAATAAATAAAAACATTACGACATAAAATTAAATCTATATTGGAAATGAGCTGTTTAGGATTAGGAAAATGATCGTCTACAAGATTTAATTGTTTATAAGTAATACGGTTAAGTAAAAAAGGTTTCGCACACCATTTCTCTTCTTGTTGGGTAAAATAACGCTCTAAGAGTTGTGGATCTAATTGCTGAGCAATAGAAAGAGGATAATGCCCTTGTTTCGCAATCTCTAGCGCTAGTTCATTAATATCGGTGCCTAAAATTAAAATGTCCCAAGAAGACCAGTTAGGTAAAAGCTGGTGAATCAGGATGGCAAGAGATAAAACCTCTTGACCTGTTGAACACCCCGCACACCAAACTTTTAGCGTGTGCGTGCCTTGTCGTTTGCGAATGATTTCAGGCAGAATTTGTTCTTTTAGCAATTTAAATTGTCCTTTATCGCGAAAGAAGCGTGTTTCTGTGTTGAGAATGTGTGTAATGACTAGCATGAGCTCGCTTTCAGCTTCTAGACTTGTGCCTAACACTTTTTGGAAATATAAGAAAGGTTCTTCCAGATGAAGGTCATGCATTCTTTGCTGAATCGCTTTTTCAAGCTGGTGGATGAGACGTTGATCTATTTTCACGCCGGTGATGTGCGAAATCCGTGTACTCAATGTCTTTAAATAGCTGGCATCAAATGCGTGTGTTTTCATGCGTCCTTTATCCTATTCCTGAAGAGGCTTAAGAAAAATTAAAGACCTGTCCTTTCTTCACGAAGCCGCAAAAACCTTCTGCCCGAGCATCCGGTAAGGGACCTGGCTGATAATGATACAGCCACATTTTCTTTTTTATTTGAGGATTTAACTTAATTAATTCGGTATAATGAGCATGCACACCACTTGGGGTTGGTGCTGTTTCACAATCTTGAAAAATCAGATCAGCTTGACTGTAAATATGTGTGATCTCCGGCGTCAATTGCGCATCTGTTGTGATGAAAATGGTGGTCTCTTTTAAGCGAAATAATAAACCATAGCAGGGCATCAATTCATTTTCTGTTTTGATATGCACGGTTTGAATCAAATGAAAATCAATATTTTCCCACGTGAATTTTCCTTTAGCAGGTATGGCTTCCACTTCAAAATAGCTACTTAACTGCATTTTGCCTTCCGTTAAGAGAGTTAATCCTCCCGCTAACACATTGTCCCATATGGAGGGAACTAAAGTGTCACTGAGGTGTAAACGTACTTTTTGATGAGCTGAATCGAATTTTGTGTTAAAAGCCAGCCCTTCTATTCCTCCCACATGATCGGCATGCAAATGGCTAATATAAACATCCTGAATATCTTGGTAAGATAAACCCCGCTCATACAGCGAAAAGCGAATATCGGATCCACAATCAATGAGTAAACGTTTACCTTGTGGGGATTCCAATAACATATTCGAATGGTAATTCTGATCCCCAACAGTAAAAGCAGATCCTGTTCCTAAAAAAATTAATTTCATATATACCTAAGCCATGATTCTTCATCCTAAGAAATAAAAATTTTTTTTACATCAAAATTTTATTCTTTATTTGAAAGGATTCATTAAATAATAAATCTAATCAATTGTTGTTGAACTGAATTATTGTTTTATTTATTATTATTTGTTGTTAAGTTTATTTTAAGGGAAATCATGAATATACAAATTTTTTCATTACCACAACAATTTGTCATTCCCAACCAAGATTGGTTGAAGACGCCGGATGTAAACGATAGAGTGAATCAAGTGGCCCACTCTTATTTTGCTAATTGGACTTTGGGTCGATTGGAATCAGTTAACACTCTCTTAGCATTTGTAGGAGTTGCTTCATTTGTAGGTATAGGCATAGCTTGTTATAAGCGTCATCTTCTGAGTTTTGTTGCGAGTGGATTGACCTTTGTCCTGTGTTTAATAGGATCTGATGCCGTACGCCGTGAATTCAGAGCGCGTTTAGAAAAAACCTGTTTAGCCATTGAAGATTGGTTAATTCCACTTAAAAAGAGCTGCGAACAGCTTGATGCTTTATTGACAGCTTCTTTTAAAGACCAGGCATATCCCAATCCGCCTATCCCGCTCGCGACTTATCAATCTCTCTACGACCTAACTCAGCAATTGTTTGAAGGTCTTGATCAACAGCTTGAGCAATTTGCAAATGAATTGGATAACCAACATTTAGCACTATTTGGTAAGTTGCGTCGATTTGGTCAAGGAGAACAATTGGCGAATGATTGGATTCAGCATACTTTTAGAGAGGGGTTAAGAAGCCCTTTACGCCGTTTTTATTTTTCTGTGAAAACGTTTCAACAGTTTTTTGTAAAATTTCAAGAGGATCCACAAAATATTAAGTATCAAAACGATGTTTATATGGCTGCTCATCTATTATGCCGATATGGTTGTAAATCAGCGAAGAAAATATCCTTGGCAGACTTAGTAGAAAAAAATCGACAAAGTATCGCAGCTTTTCGTTCTTCGCTAAATTTATAAGAATAGAGAGAAATCATGAACATACAAATTTTTTCATTGCCAGAACAATTGGTGATTCAGCATCAAGATTGGGTAAAGACACCTGATATAGATGCAAGAGTGAATCAAGCTGTCCGTTCTTATTTTGCCAATTGGACTCTCAATCAATTGAGTTGGGGCAAGACATTATCGACAGTTGCATGCTGGATTTCACTTGCAGGAGTAGCTCTGGCTGGTTATATAGGATCTGCAATCGCTAAGTCTACAGGAAGAATGTGGGATATTTTATATTTTCCTCGATTTCTTGCCGTGAGTGGCATCAGTTTTGTGGTGTGCTTCATTGGGTATAAAGCCATTCGTCGTGAGTTTATTGCGCGTTTAGAAAAACACTGTTTAGCCATTGAAGATTACTTAATTCCGCTTAAAAAGCCTTTTGAAGAACTTGAGCCTTTATTAGTACATTTTAAAGATCAGGCACAGCCCAATCCTCCTGTTTCAGTCGCCACTTATCAATCCATCTCTGATATCCTCGAGAAATTACCTGAAAGGGAAGCTGTTGATCAAACGATTAAAGATTTTGCGCATGAATTGAATGCTTTGCATTTAGCATTATTTGGTGATTTGCGTCGATTTGGTCAAGGTAAACAACTGACGAATTATTGGATTCAACACGATGTTAAAGACCATTTAGGATCCCATTTGGGTTATTTTTGTAGTGCTGTTAAAACATTTCAAGAACGTTTTGCAAAATTGCAACAAGACCCACAAAATATACAGTGTCAAGAAAATATGTATGTGATGACTCATCTCTTATATAGAAACGATAAACCTGCGAATAAATTATCTACGACGGATCTCCTAGAGCAAAGTCGACAAAGTATCGCAGCTTTTCGCTCTTCGCTAAATTTATAGAAATAGAGAGAAATCATGAACATACAAATTTTTTCATTGCCACAACAGTTTGTCATTCCGCATCAAGATTGGTTAAAGACACCTGATGTGGATGCAAGAGTGAATCAAGCTGTCCGCTCTTATTTTGCCAATTGGACAATCAATCAATTGAGTTGGGGCAAGACGCTATCAGCAATTGCATGCTGGATTTCACTTGCAGGAGTAGCTGTGGCTGGTTATTTAGGGTTTGCAGTTGCTTCATCTACAGGAAGAGTTTGGGATATCTTATATTTCCCTCGAATTCTTGCCATAAGTGGATTAAGTTTTGTGGTTTGCTTAATTGGATATAAAGCCGTTCGTCGTGAGCTCATTGCACGTTTAGAAAAAAAATGTTTAGCAGTTGAAGATTGGTTAATTCCGCTTAAAACGACTTTTGAAGAACTTGAGCCTTTATTGGCATCTTTTAAAGACCAGGTACCGCCCAATCCTCCTATTCCATTTGCGACTTACCAATCTCTCTACGATTTGCTCAAGCAATTGCCTGCATCACATGTAGAAGTTGCCCAATCGATTGAGAGCTTTGCGAATGAATTGGATATCTTGCATTTAGCTTTATTTGGTGATTTGCGTCGATTTGGTCAAGGAGAACAACTGACGAATTACTGGATTCAATATAACTTTCAACTTAAGTTAGATACCCACTTGAATAATTTTTATTCCTATATTGACGTGTTTCAAGACTATTTCGCAAAACTCCAACAAGACCCACAAAATATACAGCGTCAAAAAAATATGTATGGGGTGACTCATCTCTTATACAGAAACGATAAACCTGCGAATAAATTATCTACGACGGATCTCCTAGAGCAAAGTCGACAAAGTATCGCAGCTTTTCGCTCTTCACTGAGGTGAGAATATAAGCGATAAACCTTTACGTATAGCGTGAACTTTTAAGATTACACCACATTAAATTACTCACCTTACGCAAACTGAAGTTTGGACAATTGTAGCTAATCGCGGCAGCGATCAAAAGTGGGAAGCCCCGCGTGAAGCGAAAGGCCGGTTAGGCCTGTAGTGGGGTTAAAAATGCAAAAATAATTGAGCTGCGGTTAGCAGCGATAGATTAACGAGACGTTCATATCTGTCGTCGCTTCCGCGACTCTCATTTTATTATGGATTGATTCCCCACGTTCCGCTACAGGCCTAACCGGCCTTTCGCTTCACGCGGGGCTTCCCACTTTTGATCGCTGC
>JASBUW010000077.1 GCA_030147755.1 Parachlamydiaceae bacterium | reverse complement strand
GCTCACATTTTGCTTCTTAGAGCTTCGCTCATGAAGTTACCTTCATGCACGTCTAAGTTGCTATATGGCTCTTACGCTTTTACCATAATAGGCTCCTTTCATCCTATGAGATTAACTTAACTTATCTTGGCGCACTGAACGCTTACGTTTGTCCTTTGTCGTTTGGTCTCTTTATTGCCGATTCAAATTATCTAATAATTACCAAGTTTGATAGCCATTAGATTTAGGAGTAATGACCATAACTTTAAGTTCTCTTTTATCCTCCTTCCACTCAATCTCGGTACGTCTAGCAAAAGGAAAAAAAGCGATATACATTCGATTGTATTTTTGGCTTAATTTAGTATCTTGGATGGCTTCGCCTAAAATTTCATTGCAAATATCTTTTTGGCGAATCCGAACACATCTATCTTTACAATATTCATCTTCTATTTCAAAAGTCTTAAGAATTCGTGCTTTCAATGCGTCCTGAAATAAATTTAACTCTGTAGGATCTAGCTCTGTCAAATCACGCTTAACTATACGCGCAAAATCTTCTCTCTTCTTCTGATCCACATGATCTGTATTGACAAGTGCATCGATCAATTTTTGTGTGCCTTCTTGTGTAAAATAATCTGCATACAAAGCTGATACACGCTCTGCAATTTCCTGAAGCCATTGCTGCTTTTCGTCATTATCTTTACAAGGAATAATTGTCGTACAATCTTGCAGACAAGGTATCGTAAGGATGGATACAATTTTATCGGATGCAACCGCGGGAGAAGTCATAACACTCCTTTTGTAATCATAATTTATGTTTGTGTGAACAAAACATAAATTTTGGCATAAATAAATGCATATGGTCAATCTTTTAATTGAAAAAGATTTAGAATATATTTAAAACAATTTTTAAATTATTTTAAATATTTAATTTAAAAAGAGCGAATTACTTTTGATTTGAAGAAACAAAGGGAATTTTTAATGATTGACTCTGACGAACTGTCATTAATTCTTGACTCATGAGTCTTTGTAGATGCCCGTTCGTCGCCAATACACGCCCTGAAGCTAAATTCACAGGTGTCAAATCATAAGCGGATACTTGTCCTCCCGCTTCTTGCACGAGAATAATTCCTGCTGCCATATCCCATAACTGGAGTCCCCTTTCCCAGTAACCATCTAGTCGTCCACAAGCCACATAAGCCAAATCTAACGAAGCTGCACCTGCACGTCGTACGCCTTGTGAAAGATGCGTAAAATGGCAAAATTCAGCATAATTATTGTCAGCCGTCTCGCGTCGATCATAGGCAAATCCTGTCGCTAAAAGGCTTTCTCTTAACGTTGTTGTACGTGAAACTTTGATGGGTTGACCATTAAGTGTGGCTCCCCATCCTTTGGCAGCTTGATAAAGCTCTTCAGTGAAAGGATTATAAATCACGCCTAAAATAGACTCTTGTTGATAAAGTAAACCAATGGACACAGCCGCCATGGGATATTGGTGCGCATAGTTGGTTGTCCCATCTAAAGGATCCACTGCCCACACAAAATCTGAAGGGGGTAAAGAAACGCCTGATTCTTCTCCTAAAATTTGATGATCAGGAAAAGCTTGTGCTAGCATATGCACAATGAGACTTTCAGACTTTTTATCTGCTTCGGTGACTAAGTCTCCAGGAAACCCTTTTTCTTGAATATTTTGTAAATTTCCCCAGTACTTTTTTAAAACAGCACCTGCTTGCAAAGCAGTCTGTGTGGCTACTTCAAGCCATTGAAAGAGATCGGAACCAGAAATCATGAGAATTACCTTTGACTATTACCAATGAAGTAAGCAGGCTGAAGCCCACGCTCGTTTAAGCGGGCTTTAGCCTGCTTACCTAGCGACTATTTAGCTGTAGCAGGCTCTAGCACTTTAGCATCTTTGAGGGCTTTAACCCAAATAGGACGCAATGTATCAATATTTTTGATCTGCTCTGTTTGAAACATGATAATCGCTGTTTCATCTGGACCAGAAAAGGCGCGTGTCCATCCATGCGTTTTTTCTTGTCCGCCTTCACTCACTGACCACTCATATAATGTTGAATTGGCTGTTCTTTCAAGTAAAGAAACTTTTACGTCTTTCTTGGGAAATTGAGTTTTAATAATTTGCTCTAGAGCAGATTGCTCAAGCGGTCCACTCGCTTGATCATCCATATAAATTCCAAAAAACTCTGTGGCTTTCTCTTTAGTAGAATCAGCTGGAATATAAACTAAATTCATGCCCTCAGAGCCTTTTGCTGCTGCTGTTGGAACTAATTTCCACTTCTGTGGATCAGGTAAATGATATTCGATATTGCCAATTGTCTCAGCAGCTAAAGAAAACGTCGCAAAACAACATAAAATTGCTAAAATTAAACGCATAAGATCTCTCCTTATATTTAAAGACGCTTCATCTATAGCATTTTTTTTAAATAGCATGCAAATAAATGCTTTCTCAGGAAATATAAATTTCTTAATTTATAGTCTGAGATATTAAAAAATAAATGTTTTTATTGACTTTTAAATAAAAGATTAAATATAATTAATCCCTTGCTCATAAAAAAAATAAATCTAAGGGGGATTTATGAATTTAGAATTTAATAGTCAATCTTACTCTTTAATTAACCAAGCTTTAACTTATCCAGAGCCTGCTGCAAAAGAAGCTCGACAACAATTGCGCGCCCTTTATCCTAATGATAAAATGGCTGTTAAATTCACTAAGATTTTTAGAAATACCCATTTTGATGATCAACATAAAACATTATTACCTGCCTTTTGTAAACAAATGAGAAATGAATTCTCTCACTTAGATTCATCTCATCTAGTGGCCCCCTTTATTTATCAAATCTTACTTGGAACTAACAAACAGAATGAATCGGCTGTTTATTTATTTAAACTCTTGCACAATAATTTAGAAAAAATTCCTTATTGCCAAGGTACTCATAAACCTTTAGTGGAAATATATAATAAGTATCTACGTGAAGAAAATATCAGTCCAGAAACGCAAATAGCCTTAAACTTTGCTAAATTTGAATTTTCTAGACTCGTGTCCCATGAAGAAGCCGATACTCTTCTTCCCCTGATTGAAAGTCTTTTGAATACTCCGCATCTACCCGAAATCTATCGTCTGTTTATCAAGTATTCTCAAGCCGCATTGCTATCAGATCAAGGAAAAGCTCTTGAAGCAGAGGAAATTCTTAGAGAATTACTTTCAAATTCAAACATTCCCTTTCGAGGCGAAGTCATGTATCGACTCGGAAACCTTTATTTATTGGGTGGTGAAAACTTAACGCAAGACGTTACACAAGCCTCAAACTGGTTTACTCAGGCTCTTGATCAGCCCGATTTATGTCGAGCAACCTATTTATGTATAAAAAATTGCTTATTAACTTTATATAGTCAAAGCAGGCAGCCTTTTATACCCTTTGCAGAAGCTCTTCTTAAAGAATTAGACGAATATTCAAAATTCATAGAGGAGAATGAATTAAACGCAATTAAATGGCAAATTCACTTTAACACATTATTAGGCTTTGCCCGTTCTGATATTTATGTTGCTACAGGAGAATTAAGTCGTTCTAATTTAATTACACAACTGCGAAATAATCCCGCTACTCCTCTAGACCTTATTGAGTCTTTACATCATTTTGCATGATCTTTTGATTACTCAAAATTCGGGTGTTCTTTTAGAACACCTGATTTCTTAATGAATGGTTTGTGCAAATAGAGATGCAACAGAAACCGTACGTACTTTAGGATGCAACCGTACGGCTTCGGAAAGGGAAATACTATTCGTCACAATCAGCATTTCAATGGGACTTTGCTCTAAGTTTTTAAGGGCATCACCAATAAAGAGTCCATGTCCCACTGCAGCAATAATGCGCTTAGCTCCCAATTGCGCGCAAGTTTGCGCCGCATGAACCAGCGTACCACCTGTCGAACACATGTCGTCAGGGATCAAAACCGTTTTACCCTGCACTTCTCCTACAAAAAGATGCATTCCTACTTGAAACGCATTGATGCGCTCTTTATCGACTAAAGCCATGGGAGCATTGAGTTGCCTTGCATAATCACTCGCAATTTTGATTCCTCCTTTATCAGGAGCCACAATTATTAGATTGTCTAGATCAAGAGTCGCACAATAAGGAATCAAAAGTTGACGACTTAACACTTGCTGAATAGGAATATCAAAGAAGCCTTCGATTTGCTCTGAATGAAGATCCATCGCCAGAACACGCGTCGCTCCCGCTTGTGTCAAAAGATCAGCCAACAATTTAGCTGTGATAGAAACACCTGGTTTATCCAAGCGATCTTGCCGCGCATAGCCATAATAAGGCAAAATCACAGTGATAGAAGCAGCTGCAGCCCGTTTTAAGGCATCTAACATAATTAGCAGTTCCATCAAGTGTCGGTTAGGATCAGGAAAAAGCGATTGAATGACAAATACGTGGCGTTGTTGTACAGGCTCGAGAATTTGCACAAAGATTTCTTGATCAGGAAAAGAGCGAAGGTCTACTTTTCCTAAAGAGGTTTTTAATAAAGCTGCGATTTCTTGTGCTAACAGAAGATTAGAGCTCCCGCTGAATAAAATCGCATCTGCCGCCATATCAAACTCCTTGAGAAAGATAGCTTTCAAACCATTGACAAGCCAATTTAGAGACCTGTTCTAAAGTTCCGGGCTCTTCAAATAAGTGTGTAGCTTCCGGAATAATTTTCATGTCTTTGTGACAAGTTAAAACCAGATAAGCTTGTCGATTTAATTCGATCACAACAGGATCATTTTCTCCCACAATTAACAAAGTGGGTGCAGTTACGCGCGGCAAATAAGTCGTGGCCAAATCAGGGCGTCCTCCTCTTGAAACGACTGCTGAGATCTGCGCTCCTTTTTTGGCGGCTGCAATTAAAGCTGCGGCGGCTCCTGTACTTGCTCCAAAATAACCGATACGCAGCGTGCGCGTGGCTTCTTCTTGCAAAAGCCAATTGGTGACCACCAATAAGCGTTCAGCCAATAATTCAATATCAAAGCGGTAAGCACGCGTTTGTTGATCCACCATCTCTTCTTCTTGAGTCAAAAGATCAATCAGTAAAACCGCTAATCCATTTTGATTCAAGCATTGCGCCACAAATTGGTTACGTGGACTAAACCGACTACTTCCACTTCCATGCGCAAATAACACAATTCCTTTGGCTTGAGCAGGAATAATCAGTTCTCCTTCTAGATGCTGATGATCCATGGGAATGTGTACAGTCTGCCCTTTTTTAACTTGCTCCATGCGATGTCTCCTTCGGTTGCCCTTCTTTCAATAATTGAATGACTTCCGCATCTTCCGTTTGTCCAAAATTGTCATAGTAAAGCGACACACTCATAAAATGTTCATTATCATGCAAACAAAACACTTCGTCCGCTACATCTTCGACGAGCCGCAGTGAATCTGTAGCTGCCACAGGCACTGCTACAACCACATGTGCGACTTGCTCTTTACGCATCGCTTTAATAGCGGCTAGCATTGTCGATCCAGTGGCAATACCATCGTCTACTAAAATGACAGTATATCCCTTCATATCAGGAAGAGGTGTCGCTTGACGATATAGAGCTAAGCGTTGATGAGCACGTGCTTTTTCTTTTTCTATCTCTTTGGCGAGGTAATCGGGAGACACACCCAGCATCTTGATCACAGCTTGACTAAAAACACCTTCACCATTTTCTAGAATAGCCCCAATGGCAAATTCCGGATTACCCGGAGCGCCAATTTTGCGTGGCACCACTACGTTCAACGGAAGATGCAGCTCCTTTGCCAAATCAGATGCCACCACTACGCCCCCTCGAGCTAATCCTAAAATGATGGTCTTGTCTTTGCCCTTATAAGCATTCATGCGTTGAGCAAGCACACGCCCTGCTTCATGCCGATCAGTAAACATCCTCACCCATCCTTATTGCGGACACGTTTATTCCTGCTTATTTATCAATAAATTACTTTAATTGATTTATACTGAAATAAATGGATTAGAGCAAAGAAAATCAAATCATCATCAGGGTGAACGCATTTTAGTGGACAAAGGACAAACGACACCAAGGACAATAAGGACCTTAAGGACAAAGTGGACTATGGTGGACCCCAAAGATTGGACAGAATTTGAGGTTCGTTTTGTCCTCTTTTTCTGTTTATTCACGATTGAATTCTTTGAGAGCATCCTTTTTA
>JASBUW010000075.1 GCA_030147755.1 Parachlamydiaceae bacterium | reverse complement strand
GAAGCGACGACAGATATGAACGTCTCGTTAATCTATCGCTGCTAACCGCAGCTCAATTATTTTTGCATTTTTAACCCCACGTTCCGCTACAGGCCTAACCGGCCTTTCGCTTCACGCGGGGCTTCCCACTTTTGATCGCTGCCGCGATTAGCTACAATTGTCCAAACTTCAGTTTGCGTAAGGTGAGTAACTTAATGTCCACCTTGTCCACTAAGTCCACCCCGTCCACTTCGTCTACCTTATTTAGAGTGACTTCTAAAACAAAAAGGCAGACCTTTTGAGGGGTCTGCCTTTTGATTGTTCACTGAAGAAATCGAGATTTCTTAGTTTACAATTAAGCTCTCTTCTTGAGTAATTGGATTCTTAATGAAATCCGAGCTTACTTGAACTTTAGGACGTAAGTCACCACGGCCATTCGCCTTCACTGTGACATAGTACTCTATTGTTTGACGAGGAGCTAAGTTGGGGAATGGAGCAAACGCAACGGTTTGGCCATTAACTTGAGAAGCTGACGCACCAGATGCGTTCACTGGAACGAGCTCAGCTGGGAAGTTAACCACAACGTTCACGTTTGAATCATATTCCTGACCTTTGTTTGTCACGATGACCTTGAAGCGGCTTGTTTCGCCAACGCAGATTGGATTATCTGAGTTAGTGATGCAGACATCAAGAGCTGGACGGCCTCTCCAATTTGTACCGAATTCGCAGCAAGAGTTGCAACCTTCACAGTTAGTGACGTTAACTCTGTTGCAGAAATAACCAGGTGTGCAAGTTGTCAATGTGATATTGAAAGTGACTCTTTCGCCTGGTTTTAGTTCTCTAAGCTTCCATACAGCTTGTTTGCCGCAAATGTTAGCACCTGGAGCAGCCACAATTGTTGTTGCAGAAGGCGCAATATCTGTTACGACTACTTCATGTAAAGACTTATCGCCTGTATTTACAACAGTGATTTGGTAATCAGCATTTTGTCCAATTGGAACTTCTTTTGGTCCCACTTTGTTACATTCAATTGCGCAGCAGCAAACACATGTGCAGAATTCACAAGATGTTTGGTTCGCATTGCATGCAGAAACAATAGCTGTGTTGCAAATCTTACCACGTTTGCAAGCTGTCACGGTGACGTTCACTTTCTTCGTTTGGCATGGCTCTAAACAGCCCAATTGGAAGTTAAGTGTTCTTTGGCAGCTTGGATGCTCAACGCCATCTGGCAAGATATCTTGAACAACAACACCTTCAGCTGTGCATGTACCAATGTTTGTCACAGTAATTGTGTAGTTGATAGGATCTCCTGGGCATACTTCAGCTGGTCCGCATTTTTCGCAAACGAGCACAGGCTTAGCACAGAGCAATGCGCAGAAGGCAACAGGTGTTGCTTTTACGCAGAAACATGTGCAAAGATCACCTTCTCTTTCGCATTTTAACCAGATCTTAGCAGGAATTGTTTGTCCTTTGCTAATGCTGCCAAATTGCCAAATAACTGTACGTCCTTCGACTCTAGCTTCTGGTTGGCTTCTCATGAAAGTCACGCCTTCTGGAAGTGTTGTCGTAATAATGACTTCACATACATCACAGCAAGCTGTAATTTCTAAATCTAAAGGATATTGGTCTCCCAACATGCACATCTTTGGATTTTTCGCACGTACTGTCACGCCATTGCATGCACATTCACCAGATGGGCCATATTTGCATGGCTTAAGTGGAGCTGCACACTTAGGTGGGCATGGCTCGCATGGTGGAGGACATGGTGGCTTGCAAGGTGCTGGGCATGGGCATGGAGGAGGACATGCTGGTTTGCATGGCTCTGGTGCACATTGTGGCTTGCAAGGTGCTGGACATGGAGGTGGGCATGGGCATGGTGGAGGACATGCTGGTCTGCATGGCTCTGGTGCACACGCTGGTCTGCATGGCTCGCATGGAGGAGGACATGGTTGACATGGCTCGCATGGTGGTTGACAAATAGGTCTGCAAGGCTGTTCGCATACAGGCTTGCATGGTGGAGGGCAATCCGGTTTGCAAGGCTGCTCGCAGCAAATTGGCTCGCAAGGCTCGCATTGGTTATCACAACAGCGGTTGGAACAACCTGTCCATAAAAGTGCCGAAACACCCAAAAAAAGCAACGAGGCAAGTATTCCCAGTTGTTTTCTCATTAGTGACTCCTTGTGTTAAGGTCTTGTTTTGTTACAGAGATCTATTGATAAACCTTTCATCGCATATCGCTGAAATTGTGATGTCTTATTTTATTAACAACCTACCTAATTGAAGGAGTTGTATGTATTACTATGATGAGCCTTTTGCTTACTCATGACTCATATTTGATTGCGAACTTATTTTATTCCTTTTCGCATTCACATAAGATCCATTAGTTCCATCACTTGCTTATCTATAGTACGGCATAAAGCAGAGGGAATGAATCCCTCTGCATTTATGTGTTCACATGCTCTGCATGCAAATTGCTATTAATAGCAGCAGTTGTTGTCCATGTATCGTGGCTCACAGCATCTTGGTGGGCAGCATGGCTTTGGACAGCATGGTCTTGGTTCGCAGCAGCGTGGTTTTGGTGGGCATGGCTCGCAGCATGGATCTTGATCGCAGCAGCAGCTTGTCAAAGAAAGGGCTAATGCGGCCATAGCGCCGAAACCTAAAAATTTTTTCAACATACAGTAAACTCCTGTTAATTTTACAGTTTAAGGATTTCAACTATTCATTGTTGCGTTTCCTATTACCCCTTTAGATCGATCTTCCTGTTTCATGTTAGGAGCCGACGAACAAAAAGGATTTATATCCTTTACATACGCCTTAAGAAATAAATCTTCCAGAAGATTTTTTGTGCCAAGGTAAATTTTTAGCAAAAATTTTTAATAAGTTGCTAACAATCAAAATGATAAATGATTTAAAAGAATGCGTAAAAAATTTTACAAAAAAAGAGAAAAATAGCTTGTCAAAATGCTAATGCTAATGCCAAGGAGCATTAGAGTGAAGTTTTGAGATAGCCTTGCCATCCTAGTTTTTCACGTAGTGTAAAGAAGTAATCATGGCGTGCAAGGCTCACCAAAGGGAAATGCTTCTGAGAAGCAAATGCGGTGAAAGTCGCATGCGTAGCTAAATTGAAGGTGGATATGCCATCATAAGCAATTTCGACGGGTAAAAGATGGCTTAAATATTTGACCTGAATATCTTTTTTGGGCATGAGCACAATGGGTCGATTAGAAATGGTATGTGGACAAATGGGCGTTAAGATAAAGGCTTGTAACTCAGGTGTTAAAATAGGACCGCCTGCAGCTAAAGAGTAGGCGGTTGATCCACTTGCCGTCGAAAGGATGATGCCATCTGCCGAAAAAGTATTGAGATAAAGGCCATCGACATAAATGGCTAATTCGACCAAACAAGGATTCTGCGCGCGATGAATGACCACTTCGTTGACAGCAAAACACGTTTCTGCATGCGAGGTATATCCTTCCATGATCATGCGTTTTTGCACGGTGTAATGCCCTTCTAACAAGTCCTGTAAGCTCGGATAAATATCATCGAGAGGGATATCAGCTAAAAAGCCTAAACTGCCTAAATTAATGCCCAATAGAGGGGCATTGATGTGAGGATGTCGATGAATAAGTCGCAAGATCGTGCCATCGCCTCCTAGAGAGATGCGAAAATCAATTTGGTTGACATCTACTTCAGAAATGGGGGTAGACTCTAAAGAAGCAGCATGATGGTCTTCTGTGACGATTTGTACGCCTTTATCTTTTAAAAATTGACATACTTCTGCTGCAATTTTTAAAGAATGGGGTTTAAGTTCGTTCGGAAACAATCCAATGATCATAAGGCGATCTCTTTGTTTCTCTCTGTGCTCTCTGTGTCCTCTGTGGTTATTTTATTTATTAACCACAGAGGACACAGAGAGCACAGAGAGATAAATAATTTATGTTTTAGCGACGCATTGCCTAGTAGGTTTCAGATTAAAATGTGTCATCATCTGCTTGACAATTTTATCAGGTGTTAATCCGATTTCATTAAGTAAATCTTGATGACTTCCATGATCTATAAAGCTCTCTGGAATACCTAGATTCAACACTTGTACATGCGAGAAGCCTTGTCGCATCAAAAAGTTGTTAATGATGGCTCCCATTCCTGCTATTACCGAGTGCTCTTCAAGTGTAACAATTTTTTGATGGGTCAATAGCAGGCGACAGAGAAGGTCTGCGTCGAGCGGTTTAATAAAAATTGGATCTAATACAGTCGCTTGAATGCCTTGCTCTGCCAGTAAAGCATGCGTTTGCAGAGCCACACTATTCATGTGTCCAAGCGCAATGATGAGTACTTCTTGTCCCTCTACTAAGACCTCTCCCTTTCCAAATTCGCGTTCTTGCAAGGGATTATCAGCATCTTCTGTGGCGAGATTGGGATAACGAATGGCTGTGGGTCTTTTCCAAGAAAAAGCCGATTCCATCAGCTCTTTTAACACTTGCCCGTTGCGTGGCTGTGTGATGACCATGTTGGGCATGGCATTGAGAAAAGAAATGTCATAAATACCGTGATGGGTAGATCCATCAGGTCCAGAAATCCCCGCACGATCAATAGCAAACACCACAGGAAGCTCTTGTAAACAAATATCATGAAAAACATTATCAAATGCACGCTGCAAGAAAGTCGCATAAATTGAGGTCACGACCTTCATTTTGCCTCCATAGGCAATCCCACCTGAAAAGGTGACGGCGTGTGATTCGGCAATTCCTACATCTAAGCAGCGTTCAGGGAATTTCTTCATGAATTCATCTAAACAAGATCCGGCAGACATGGCGGGCGTCACAGCCACCATACTAGGATCTTTTTCTGCCATTTTAAGCAGGTGAGCGCCAAAAATTTTGGGAAAAGTAGGTTTGACGGTAGGATTAGGCAAAAATTTACCTGTATCACGGCTAAAGGGACGGGCTCCATGGTAAGAAATAGGATTTTTGATGGCTTCATCCATGCCTTCGCCTTTGCGCGTTAAAACGTGAATGACGACAGGCCAGGCAGAATCTTTGACACCTTCAAAGACATCAATGAGTTTTTTCACATCATGCCCATCAATCGGGCCAATATAAGATAAGCCGTATTGCTCAAAATAAGCGGCGGGGCTTACTAAATTTTTCAACGATTCTGTAATTTTGTGTCCTTGATGCGAAAGAAGAGGACCATAGCTCGGAATTTTGGAAACAATGGTATCCAATTCTTGATAAATTTTATTGGTGGTCGGATTGCTCAACAAGCGACTCAAAATGCGTGTAATGGCTCCCACATTTTTCGAGATAGACATGGCATTATCGTTTAAAACTACAATAAAGCGTTTCATGTCTCGTGAAATATTATTCAAGGCCTCAAGGGCTAATCCACAGGTCAAAGTGGCATCTCCAATCACAGGAAGGATATATTCTTGCCTTTTCGTCAAATCGCGGTTTTTAGCGACACCTAAAGCCAAAGAAAGAGCAGTGCCTGCATGGCCCGCATGAAAATGGTCGTGAGGAGACTCTTTAGGGTGGCAGAAGCCGCATAATCCCTTAAATTGCCTAATTTGATGAAAACGAGGATTGCGACCGGTCAGCAACTTATGGACATACGTTTGATGGCTCACATCCCATATAAATTTGTCTTCAGGGGAATTAAAAACATGGTGCATGGCCAATGTTAATTCGACTACGCCTAAATTAGAAGCTAAATGCCCTCCATTGACAGACAACACTTCAATAATGCGGTGGCGAATTTCAAGTGCTAATTGATTTAACTCTGTGAGTGAGAACTTCTTAACATCTTGAGGAGTTTGAATTTGAGAGAGAAGGGGATGGGTCATGCAAGAGCTTCCTTATGTTTTATTTAAAATTTTCTCTCTCTGTGCTCTCTGTGTTCTCTGTGTTCTCTGTGGTTAAATTAATAAATAACCACAGAGAACATAGAGAGCACAGAGAAGAAAGAGAGGAAAAGAAGTGCTAAGAAGAGGCAAGTTTATAATCTTGCGTCACAGGTCGATGGTCGGTTCCCATTGCCAATTCACCATTGCGATTCTTGACAAGTATTTCAATTTTACGCTCTGCTTCATTTAAACGTCTATTGCAAATTGCAATCAAACGGTCAGCTTCTTCATATAAATTCAGCGAGTCATCTAAGCTAATTGTTCCTGTATTCAAGCGCTCTAGTATTTCTTCTAAACGCGCAAAGGCGATTTCAAAGCTAGTTGATGTGACATTTTCTGTTTCTTGTTCAGGAAAAAGATTAGTCGTGCTCACGGTAAATCACTTCGTTAATGGTAATCAAAACTTCGCCATCCGCTAATAAAAGTCGCGCTTGTTGGCCTTTTTCAAGCTTTTGAGCTGAATTTATAACGGAACTTTCTTTTTCTGCAAATAGAATACTATATCCCTTCTGTAAAAGATTTTTGGGATCAAGTAAATGCAAGAGCTCACTCAGGTGATTGAGTTTTTGACGTCGCTTAAATAATTGATCTTCTATAAGTTGCTGGAAATTAGCTGACAAGCGTTCCGGATCAAAAAGATGATGGCGCTGCATGTGCTTAGTTTGCCAAATTTGATCTAATTGCTGAATTTTATGATGCAAACGTTGCCGATTTTGTAACAGGCGATGATGCAACTGTTGTTGCAGCTCTCGTTCCCAATTAGTCAATTTCTGTCTGAAATTCAATACGTGATTGCTAGGTTTTAGTGCTAAGGCTTGGTGCGAACGTGCTTTAAGTTGCTGCTGCTTAAATTGTAACAATTGACGAATGGTGTGGTCCAAATCAGGACGTACATCGTCCAGTTTCTGCATCCGCCACTCAATTAGGGAAAGAGGATGCGCCATTAAGGGATGCTTGATGATGCGTTCTAGGCGATAGCGATTTTGTTGCGTGAGATGTCCGATGGTTTGCTGCATGCGTTTGCGTAGTGTGTTTAAATAATCTAATTGCTGCCCTTTTTCGGCAATCACAATTTCAGCAGCAGCAGAAGGGGTAGGAGCACGTACATCTGCCACATAATCGGCGATGCAATGATCGGTTTCATGTCCGACAGCGCTAATAATGGGGATTTGGCTCTTATAAATCGCTTCTGCCACGATTTCTTCGTTAAATGCCCATAAGTCCTCTAAACTGCCTCCGCCGCGTCCGACGATCATGACGTCTACTAAACGATGCTGATTAAATTGCTCAATAGCTTGCGCGATTTCTTTGGCTGCGCCTTCACCTTGTACCTTCACAGGATTCAAAATGAGATGAAAGCCTGAAAAACGACGTGTGAGAATATGCAGAATATCTTGAATAACAGCGCCAGTAGGACTTGTCACCACACCAATGCGAACGGGAAAGCGTGGAAGAGGTTTTTTACGTGCACTTTTGAACCAACCTAACTGATGAAGCTTAATTTTGAGATGTTCGAGCTTTTGTAAAAGCTCACCTAAGCCCACGTAAGAGAGCTCACGTACAATGAGTTGATAGTTGCCTTTGGGTGGATAAACATTCAATTCAGCTTTCACAATAACGTGGTCGCCTGCTTTAAGCGTTTTTTTGAGGAAAGCAGCTTCTCCTTTGAACATGACGGCGGCAATTTGTGCTTGCGCATCTTTCAATGAAAAGTAAAGATGGCCGGAAGATTGTAGTTTAAAATTGCTGATTTCTCCCTGTAAGTGCACGCAAGGAAAAGAGGTTTCTAAATTGAGCTTAATGGCATGGGTGAGTTGCGAGACAGTGAGCAGATCAGTGCGTTGTGCAGTTTCGGTCATAAGAAAAGCTTTAACTTGTGAGGTTAATGAGAAACCATTCAGGTAGTCGCCAAACTTTTAACACAAAGACACAAAGGTACAAAGATACAAAGAAAAACAAGATAAATTCTATCCTTTTGTTTTCCTTTGTGTCTTCGTGTCTTTGTGTTAAAACTTTGGCGACTACCTGAATAGCGATGCAAAAACAATAATATGGACGAGATTATTAATCGATGAAGAATTTCCTACCAAATAAATTCGCTATTCTTTCCAATTTAATAAGCGTAAGCTGATTAAGATGACAATTAATGTCACGCCTACATCCGCAAAAATGGCTAATGCTAAATTAGCGATTCCCATGAAAGCTAACAAAATAAAGATCAACTTAATGATGATCGCTAATGACGTATTGAATTGAATGGTCCTAATGGCTTTTCTGCCCAGTTTAACTAAAAAGGGAATGCTGTCTAAGCGGTCATGCAGAATGACGATAGAAGCTGCCTCAATTGCCGTATCGCTGCCTAATGACCCAATGGTGATGCCCACGTTTGACAACGCCAGTGCAGGGGCATCGTTGACGCCGTCTCCCACCATAGCAACGACGCGATACTTTTGAATGAGTTCTTGCACTTTCTTGGCTTTATCATCAGGCAATAGTTCTGCATAAACTTCCGTGATTCCCAACTGTTGCGCAATGACAGTGGCGGGAGATAAATGATCCCCGGTAAGCATGACGGGAATAATTCCTAATGCTTTAAGTCCTTTGATGAGAGAAAGACTTTCGGGACGCATTTCATCTGTTAACGCAATAATGCCTTCCACTTCTTGATGAGTGGCAATCACGACGGACGTTTTACCTTGCTTTTGCAAAGCATCCACTTCTTCAATAATTTCTTGCGGTACAGGATGCTCTTCTAGAATAAAAGGAAGTTTTCCAATGCAGTGGTGCTTATCTTCACATACCAGACAATCGGCTTGCGCACCTTTGCCTACAATGCTCTTGAAGTTTTCTACAGTATGCAAAGATAAGTGATCTTTCTTGGCGGCTTCTACGATACTTTGCGCCAAAGGATGCTCGGAAAAAATTTCAATCCCGGCGGCACATTCTAAGAGCTGCTCTTTAGAATGTTGACCAAAAGGAAGGATATCGCTCACAATAGGTCTTCCATAAGTAAGAGTGCGCGTTTTATCAAGGGCAATCGCCTTGATTTGTCCAATCGCTTCTAAATATCTTCCCCCCTTGATAAGCGCGCCGCGTTTGGAGGCATTACCAATGGCCGAATAGATAGAAACAGGAGTAGAGATGACCAAGGCACACGGACAAGCAATGACAATTAAAGCCAAGGCTCGTGCCAACCAAATGTCAAAGGGTTGATGCCAGAAGAGCACAGGGACGATTACCCACAATAAAGCGAGAAGAATGATAGTGGGAGTATAATATTGCGAAAAAGTTTCGATAAATTTTTGAGTAGGAGCTTTAACTTTCGTGGCTTTGAAGGTTAATTCCTTGATTTTGGCGAAGGTCGTATCTTGAGAAGCTTTCAGAACCTCGACTTCTAAATAGCCTTGTTTATTGAGAGTGCCTGCATAAACAAAATCACCTGCAAATTTATCTTTAGGAATGGGTTCTCCTGTAATTGTCGATTCATCGACATACGAAGAGCCGGTGACGATTTTGCCATCTAAGCCAATCATTTCGCCAGGTTTAACAAGAAGGATATCGCCCACTTTTACCGCTTGAATAGGAACAGGTTGTGGTAAATTTTTCAAAAAAACGACTTTAGGCATCTTTTGTAGGAGAGCGCTCAAAGCAGATTGGCTTTTTTCAATCCCTAAATCTTCAAGTTTTTCAGCGAGCGTATAGAGTACGATGACAACTGCCGCTTCTTCGTATTTACCTAAATAAAAGGCTCCTCCAACTGCAATCAACATTAAAGCATTAATACTTTTGAAATTAAAGGTTAGAAGCGCTTTTAATCCATGCCATAGGGTATCATGTCCCACTAGTAAGATAAAAATTAAAAAGAAAGGTAAATCAATTAGGGGAGGTAAACGAATATGAGCGAGGGAAAGAAATTCAAATATGCCAACTACAACAGCTGCAAAAAGTAGCCACAGAAATTTAGTGTCTCGCCACATGGAGTAACTCCTAGGCAAATAGTGCTTTTAAAGAAATCATTGCTTTCTATTCATTGTTGCCATACAAGCACATATGAAACAAGAAATAAGTCATATGCCATTATTAGATACTGATACCCTTCTTCATCAAATAGGTTTTATCCTCATCGCGTTCGCCTATACCATGCGCAATATGCTTTATTTGCGCTTGTTAGCCATCATCTCTAGCGTTTTCATCATGATTTATTACCTAAGTTTGGAGGGATGGACAGGCGTCATGTGGCAAACGACTTTTATTGCCATTAATCTTTTCCAAGTAGCGATGATTATTGCCGAGCGATTTCAATTGGATTTGACATCTGAGCAAGAACAAATCTACAAAGATATTTTTTCATATATTCCTCCGCTTGAATTTAAAAAACTCATGAAGATTAGTCATTTTGCACAAGCGGATCCGGACGACATTTTGATTGAACAAGGGAGTAAAGTGCTTTATTTGATGATGATTTGGCAAGGCACCGTTCATGTCATCATCGATGGTAAAACTGTGGCGGAATGTAAAAGAGGGAAGCTGCTAGGAGAAATGAGTTTTATTTCCAATAAACCAGCGACAGCCACTGTGCAAGTCGTGGAACCCACTCGCTATGTCATTTGGTTGCAAGATGATTTAAGGCAATTATTGCAAAATAATCCAGACATGCAAGTAAGTATGCAAAGAGTATTTACACAAGATCTTCTCAATAAACTGACGAATTCTCGGCATTGATTTTCAATAAAATGACTAATTAAAGACCTAGTTTTTGTATTCAGCCATATCAAAACCTCATTAAATTTATTATTATAATAAATAATTTACCTATCATATCTATTTATATAGTAAAATTCAATTGATTTTGATTACTAAATATTTAAATACACAAAAAAAGCTTGAAATTCTATCAATTGTGAATTAATCTCTAAGGGAATTTAATTAAAGATAAGAGGACTATCTGTATGGAGACTCCGTCTCGCCCTTCAGTCATTATTGGAAATTGGAAAATGCATAAGACTTTGCAAGAGGCGCGTGCATTTGTAGGAGGGTTATTGAAAAATTTTCATCCCCACGATACAGAAGTGGGACTAGCAGTGCCTTTTACGGTGATTTATCCCTTGGTAGAAGAAACTCAAGGAACCTCTCTTTTAATTGGCGCCCAGAATATGAATGATAGTTCTGAAGGAGCGTTTACAGGGGAAATTGCTGGGCATATGCTGAAAGAGGCAGGAGCGCAGTTTACCTTGTTAGGACATTCTGAGAGACGTCGCTTTTATCATGAAGATGATGCTTTTATTAATCGCAAGATGAAGCGTGCCGTAGAAGAGGGCTTGCAGCCTGTGTTATGCATTGGAGAGACGCAAACGGAATATGAAGCGCAACGCACACATGAAGTCCTTGAAAGGCAATTAGGAGAAGGGTTAAAAGATATTCCTCATGAAAAATTGCAAAATCTGATCATTGCGTATGAACCGATTTGGGCAATTGGCAGCGGACATAGTGCGACGCCTGAAATCGCGCAAGAAGCGCATCATTTTTGTCGGCAAATTTTGGCTAGAGTGCTTTCTGAAGAGCTAGCACAGCGTATTGTGATCCAATATGGAGGATCAGTCACG
Source organism: Parachlamydiaceae bacterium (assembly GCA_030147755.1). Taxonomy (GTDB): domain Bacteria; phylum Chlamydiota; class Chlamydiia; order Chlamydiales; family Parachlamydiaceae; genus JASBUW01. Next base: position 749 of record JASBUW010000075.1, on the reverse strand, counting down.
CCGGCTAATGCACACGAATTATTGGCTCAACCTGACATTGATGGATTATTAATCGGAGGCGCATCACTTTCTCTTGAAACTTTTCAGCAAATCGTGAATGATAGATATTCAAAAATCCAATTTGAAAGGTAAGATTCTATGACATTTCTTTATTTTTTGACGATTGCGCTTTTCTTGATTCTGTGTGTGTTATTGTGTTCGGTTATTTTGATGCAAGAAAGTAAAAGCTCAGGTTTAGGCGCTTCGTTTGGGGGAGAAGCTAGCGACTCTTTATTTGGAACTTCAACAGCAGATGTTTTAAAGCGTTTTACCGCTTGGTTAGCACTCATTTTCTTCATCGCTTGCATTTTGCTTTCACTTTGGACAAGCGCCTTAGGTCGCACCAAAGCTTCAGCGCCTGCTTTCACCATGGAACGTATTGAGTCTTGAGGCTTATGATCCTCGAACCTTTTGAATTCGAGGAATAGATAGTTGGTTGGACGATTGAAGCGATTTTGTTGGGTTGCAACTCATCTAACTGTCTATTTTTCTGTAATAGCTCAGATACCCCTTCTTTTTTACCCCAACGAAGGAGGGTGTATAGTTTTCGTATAGGTTCACTGTGTACCTAGACTGTTTGCCATTTGTGCGGTAGCACTATCACTGCATTAGCCCAGACCGAGCGCGTTTAGCGCTCGTTCTGGGAAAAAAGCCATTCCATGAGCACTGCGGTTAGCAGTGCAACTATTCAGAGTCCGTGTAGCACTGCT
>JASBUW010000064.1 GCA_030147755.1 Parachlamydiaceae bacterium | reverse complement strand
GCACTGCTAACCGCAGTGCTCATGAAATGGCTTTTTTCCCAGAACGAACGCTAAACGCGCTCGGTCTGGGCTAATGCAGTTAGAGTGCTACCGCACAAATGACAAACAATCTATGTATACAGTGAACCTATACGCCTGCGTGTGGAGGAATAACGAGTCGTATAATTTCAGCAGATGGATGTGACTCGTTATTCCTCCACATGCAGGCTAAAGCCCGCGGAAACGAGCGCAGACTAAAGTCTGCGCTACAAACGCTTGCATAGCGTAACGCCATTAGTTCAGAGTTCATCACTTATAGCTCAGAGTTTCTTTACGTCCTGCCATGCGTGCTAACTCGCGTTCACGAGCACATGCACCTAATTCTTGCACCAGTGTCAAGGTGCGTCCTTCTTTTTCTTCTTTAGAAATTTGTAGATGATGATCCGCTTGACTTGCGACTTGAGGAAAGTGCGTAATACAAATCACTTGATGCTGTTGACTGATTTCACGTAATTTATCGCCTATAATAGTAGCAGTTTTTCCTCCAATATTTGCATCGACTTCATCAAAAATTAAGGTTGCGATTTGTTCTTTGCCCGCCAAAAGAGTGTGTAAAGCCAATAAAACACGCGAAATTTCTCCGCCGCTTGCTCCTTCTTTTAATGAAATGCGATGCTCGCCTATATTTGGGCATAAATAGAATTCAATCCGATCCTGCCCTTCACGTGTACGTTTTTGTGGAGTAACCTGAACGTAAAATTCTGCTTTGGACATATTGAGAGAATGTAATTGAATCGTTAAAGCTTGCTCTAATTGTGCAGCAAAAGTGTGACGTTGTTGCGTTAAAGTTTGTGCTAATTGATGTGTGCGTTCTTCGCTTTCTTGTAATTGCTGTTGAAGTTTCTCAATCTCACTATCTGCATTTTCTAAACGCTGCAATTTCAATTGAGTCTCGGATTGATAATGTAAAATGTCTTCAATAGTCGCTCCATATTTGCGTTTGAGGCGATTAATGAGTGTCAAACGTGCATCAATTTCATGTAAGCGTTCCGGATCAGCGTGTAGGCGTCCTTGGTATTGCCGTAACGTATGCGCAATCTCTTGCATTTCTAATAAAGCATTTTGAAAAGCTTGTGCTGTGTCTTGTAAACTAGGATCAAATCGCACAAGATCTTCTAGCGTTTGCCTTTGACGATGGAGAAGCGGCAACAGAGGCTGCCGTTCACCGGATAACACTTGGTTAACCTCTTTCACTTTTGAAGACATCTCTTCTGCGTTAAAGAGGAGAGTGTAATCCGCAAAAAGTTCTTCATCTTCTCCTTCTTTCAATTGAGCTTCTTCTAATTCTTCTAATTCCCTTTGGCATCGATCAATTTCACGTAAGCGTTGGGCTTCTTGCTGAGTGAGTTGTTCCAGTTCTTGTCTAATGCGTTGCTCTTGATCATAGCTGAGTTGAAAACTGCGCAAAAGATCTTGTAATTCTCCATAGAGATCCAGCACTTCACGATGATAATCTAAAGAAAGTAAACGCTGATTAGCATGTTGACCCACGGTTTGGACAAGATAAACACCTATTTTCCGCAAAAAAGTGAGTTGCGCCAATTGATTATTGATAAACACGCGACTTTTGCCCGTGGACGTTATTTCTCGACGAATGAGTAATTCTTGCCCGGGTTCGTGATCAATACCACCTTCTGCTAAAAGCGAGCTGATGTGTTCATTATCTATCTCAAAAATGGCTTCGACGACTCCTTTTTCACAACCGCGTCGAATAATACTTGTATCGGCACGTTCCCCAATGGCTAAACTCAATCCATGCATAATGGCTGATTTGCCGGATCCTGTTTCGCCTGTGAGAATATGTAGACCGGAGCTAAAAGAAAGGGTCGCATTCTCGACTAGAATAATATTTTGGATGTGAAGATGTTTTAACATGCTCGTTTAGGGATCATAAGTTTGAGACAGTAGTTGATGTAGGCGGCCGGAGCTGACTTCCATTAAATAACCATCAGGATTCCACTCAGGAACAGAAAACACAAGATCGTCATTTACATAAGCAATAGGTGTGATAGTTAAATCAGGTTGATTATCGAATTGATAAATCACAATTTTTTCAATGAGAGGTGGTTGCTGGTCTCCTTTGATATCTGTGACTCGTATAGCGCGATTTAAAATATCCAGAATGTCATTCTGCTGCTGAAAATTTAAAGTGTAAAGCAGTTGGTGATGCTCAACTGCCATGCCTCGGACATGATTGCGCCGGATATAATCTGGTGTGAGAGGTTCACCTTTTAAGATAGAAGAAAGATTGAGAGTCAATAAAGCAGCCATGCTAATTAAAACGAGGGCTGTTAAATAAAAAAGTGTACGGTTACTCATGGGATATGACTCAAAATTTTAAAGCATACTCTATTGTCTCGACTTTCCCAAAATTGCGTCAAGAGTTTTGAAGTGTTGTTTACAGGAATCTCTTAATTTTTCTTCTCCCCAACGATTTAAAATTTGTTTTCCGGTCGCAATGGTCGCTGCAGAACTGCCTTTGGGTAACAAAATCTCTAGCTCTTGGCTTAATTGATCTAAGCCGTCAATAAAAGCTAATCGGGCCAAAATAGAAGCAGCGGCAACAGCTAGATCTTCTTCAGCGCGATGACGTTGCGTCAGATTAACAGGTAAATTTTTACGTTTAAGGGCTTGCTCCACCACCCATTCATCAGCAAATTGATCGATAATTACCTCTTGGCAACCTGAACGTTGAACGAGTTGTTCAATCGCCGTGGCATGTCCCCAGGCCAATAGGCGATTTAAATTTTTAAAATCCGCATAAATTTGATTGTATTTAGGAGGATTCACTTTGACAATATGATAAAGGCAGTGTTTTTTAATTTGAATGCCTATTTTACGAATGGTGATATCGGTCAAAGCTTTTGAGTCTTTAACACCTAAAGATTGCAAGGTCGCAAATCCATCGGAAGCCACATAAACGCCTGCAATGCAAAGGGGACCAAAGAAGTCTCCTTTACCCGATTCATCGATGCCAATATGGGGTGCAAGATTAGCTGTTGCTAAGGGATGGCTAAAAGAAAAGGTGCCTAAAATTTCAGGCTCTAAGTAAAACTCAATAAATTCTTGACTATCTTTGCCTTGCACGACGAGTTTGCCGGAGGAATAAAGCGTACAGCTAATTCCCTTTTTTTTGGCAGCAAACCGTGTATGGGGAGGCGTCGTAATTTCAAATTCGCGTTGAATGAGTTCTTGCAATAGCTTGTCTGCTAGGGTTAAATCCAAATTTGTGACGTAAGGACTAGTCATGAGCCTTCATTTGTAAAATTTTTTGACAATATGCTGAATAATAAAATAAATTTAGAATAACATCCAAGCTTCTTTCGCTATTCGGTTAAATAAGAATTCCTGTATAAAAGATAGCATCAGTTAGCATGAAATAAGGAGAGTGAGAGTGGAAAGACGAAAAGGGGGGGCTGACCTTGAACCCATTCAAACACAAGACGTCAAAGAAATAGGGGAATTACTGCGTCAGAGACGCAAAGAGATGAATATTTCTTTGAAAGAAGCAGAAAATGCAACGTCTATTCGCATCAACTATTTGCATTCTTTGGAAGAAGGGGAAATGAATAAACTCATTTCACCTATTTATGCGCAGGGATTTTTTAAGCAATATGCTTCCTTTTTAGGAATAGATGGTGAGCAGATTGTACGTGAGCATCCAGGTATGTTTAATCGACCGGAAACACAAGAATTTTCTTATGGAATTGGAACTCTAGAAGTGAGAAGTAATCCTGGTGCAGGCGTGAAGTGGTTTCCTAATGCCATTTGGATTTTAGGATTTGTATTTGTGATTGTGGTAGCTTGGTATATGGCACGTTATTTAGGAGTGCTTTAATGACCAAAACATCCCAACACATGTTTCGCGGATGGTCCTTATTCCTGTGCGGAGTATGTATGGGTGCTGCAGATCTTGTTCCCGGTATTTCGGGAGGAACCATCGCTTTTATTTTGGGATTTTATACGCCCCTTTTAGATAGCTTAAAAACATTAAATCGTTCAGCTTTTCAGTCCCTTTTACAAGGGCAGTGGAGAGATTTTAGCCAAAAAGTTGCCTGGAAATTTTTGCTCACCTTATTGACAGGTATTATCTGTGCCTTTATCGGTTTAGCCAATTTTTTTCATTTGATTCTGGATCATGAAATTTATCGCGTTTATTTGTATGCGACGTTTATGGGATTGATTCTAGCTTCTTTTGTCTTTTGTTTGCGACAAGTGCAAGCTTGGAGTTGGAAACTCATCCTGGGTTTAATGCTAAGTGCTTGTTTAGCCTATGTATTGACAAGCTCTACCTCACCTGCTTCTGTGAAAGGTGCTTATGCAATTGAAATAGATATTAAGCCCACGCAGCATCTGATGAGTAACTATGATTCCGGCACGCATTTATTAACAAATTTATCGATTGAAACATTAAGCGTGTTGGTGTCACAAGGGATTGTGCAACGAGATGTGCCTGTTTTTAATGCACAACATGTTTTTTTGGGACAAGTACAAGATGTGATTGTGCCTCATCAAGCCTCCTTTTTTAATGGTTGGCTTGTGTTATGCGGGGCATTAGCAGTAGCTGCTTTGTTGCTTCCGGGGATTTCAGGGAGCTATGTTTTGACTTTATTAGGGGTTTATCCTTTAGTGATTGAAGCGTTAGTGGATTTTCTGCATGACATCAAGCACGTGTCTTTTAATTACGAAGCGTTTGCTGTGCTGTGGAGTCTAGCAATAGGCATTGGATTAGGTGCTTTCGCTTTTGCACGTGTACTAAGTTGGATTTTGCGTGTTTATCCCAATCAAAGCTTAGCGTTATTATCCGGATTTATGATTGGCGCTTTGCGCTCTGTATGGCCTTTCTGGACATTTGAATATGCCCTAATGCCTTTAAAGCTCACAAAAGGACCTCAATTGGTCGCTCTTGAGCCTTTTATGCCGGCATGGAATGATCCCTTGCTTTGGCAAGCCGGATTGTGCACCCTTGGAGGCTTTCTATTGGTTTTTGCACTCGAAATGTATGCGCAAAGAAGAGCACCTCGGGAAAGACCCTTACCACCTATTCCCTATTGATTATGCTATTTGTGAAGTCCAAAACTGAAAAAAAGTCTTACAACAATAGGCTGTAGTTTTAAGAGCCAAGGATGCATTTTTTGCACTTTAATGTGTTGGCGGACATTTTTGCCCGCTTTTGATTCGATCCACTCTAAAGCAGGTTTTAGCATGTCATTAGTGGGTGCATAGTGACCACTATAAGGCTTGATAGTCGCGATTTTTCCTTCTTTAATCGTCAGCATACCTGCTGATTTAACGGCGCCTCCTGCAAAGAAAGAAGTATGTTGAAATGTTCCTCTTTGTTTTTCATGTATATAAAGCTGAGGAGCTTCGGATTGTGATTGAGCTCCCATGACAAAAATATAGGTGCCATCGGCTACACATGTTTGATTCTGTAAAACATGTCCTTCAGCATTAAATTCCACTTCATAGGCACGACGTGTCTCTTGATTCAAGTGAATAAGAATATTCTTTTTCACGTGTTGTAATTCTGCCGGTGACATGTTGTTGATTTCAGCTTGCATATAGTCTTCAAAGCTACGCGTTTCTGACGGCTGCTTTTGCCATTGTTCAAAATAAGAGAATAGGAAACCCCCGTAAAGCGACACTTTTTGACCATTGACTTGGAATTTAAAGGTCTCTACCCAGTACATTTCTTCCATACTCTTCGTCTTAGGATCTCTTAAACCAGCTCCAATGACCTTAGCTTTTTCTAATGCTCTTCTCAATTTGAGTTTTGTTTCTAGCCGCATAGAGGGAGTAGATAAATTTTCTAATTTAATATCCCATTGATGGGCTATTTTTTGCATCTTTTGAAGCACATCTTTTTTTTCTAAAGGTTTGCTAAATAAAGAGAAGAAATAATTTTGCTCTTTCAATTGAGAAGAATTAGGTAAGATCGTCATTTTTAAGCGAGCCTGAGATAATACAGAGGTAATTTGTTTTTTTTGAATTAAATCATCAGGATTGATTTTTATTTTACTTAATTTAGATATGATTTTATCAATTTCTTTTAAGCTTAATGCTTCTGATTTTAACTTGTATTCTAATTCATCAATTGAAAGAGAATCAAATATGCAAAACAATTTATTTATTAAACTAGTCATATAGTATATCTTTTTTATATAATTATAAACTAGTTAATTATTTTTTGTAAATAACAATTACATAACTTCCAAAATATTTAGAGTTTATTCAAGTATGCACCAATTAAATTTGATGCATACTTTAAAATCCATGATTTATATTTTACTTTTCATTTTCCATTTTAATTTGTGATCACCTTCTATAACAGCTCCATTTCTTAATGTGATGCTTGGTTTAAAATGAACGAGATCGGATTCGAAAAGCAATTGGTCTTTACCCATACTCTTTAATTTTGTTTTAGGATCAGCAGAAAATTGAGCGTAGTATACTAAACGATTCACTTGTTGATTTAAACGTGGAGTAATATCTTCTCCCTTTATTTCATCGTCTTGATATAACTCTAATAAAGCATCCAGGACCTTCTGTGCATTCTCTTTTCCTTGCGTGTAAATCACCACTTTGGGGAAGTGACTATTATTCCTTGCATCCGGATTTAAATAAGTGATTTGTCCATCTGGAAGGACTCGACCTGCTGCGACTTTGTATTGAACGATCAGTTCTTTTAATTCAGGAGAAGTGTTTAATTTATTCATTAGTTTATCGACGATAAAGCCCATCTCTTCATCTTTAGGCATCAGGTGAATTTTATATTCGGCTGCAGCTGCTTTTAGTTCTGCTTCAGTTAAATCTCCTAATGATCCACAGCTCATGTTACCGACCGCCATTCCTAAGTCTTCTCGATATTGCCTATTTTCTCTACTGTAAACGAGTTTTATGTTATCAGCGAAAACATAGCCTGATCCTTCACGGTGAGTAAATCCCGTTAAACATTTAAATTCTTTGGGCAAGTGATGTTTTTGGTAAATTTCATCTGGAATCGGCTCTTCTTCAGCTATAGGAGTTTGTGCATTAGCTTGTGCTTTTGCTGCTTCATTTTGCACAAGTTTTTCTTTTAATAGAGTATCTTTGAGTGTATAAAGTGCTTTGCTCACATCGGGCGTGATTTCTTTCACATTTGCTTCTGTAATAGGATGGCTTTGCTGCACTAAATTCAAATATTCACGTGCTTTAGTATGAAATGCCTGCAAAATTTCATCTTTTTGTTCAGGAGCTAAATTTGAATTTTCAATCACTGCAAGAGTCACTAGTTGACTAACTGTTGCTAACTGTTGATTGAGAAGGGTATTGGTTAAAAGCTTCTGCCCTGCTTCTTTAGCAAAACTTTTTTCGGTTGAATCTATTGTAGAATCATTGTCTAAGGAATTTAACAAAGATTTAATGAGCTGGCTCATGCTGTTATTCTTTGTCAAATCGGGCCATTTTAATATTTCGTCAAAATCTTCACGGAGAGCGTATACAGCTAAAAAATTATATAAAGCAGTGGATTGCTGTGTAGAAAGTAAAAAATTAGAGGAAATAATGTTCACCGTTTTTTCAATTTCTTTTAAATTCTTCATAATGGCAGAGTTATCAGGATGGGGTTGCAGTTCTTCCAAAGCCACTTCTTTAAGTTGATAAGTTCTTGTTAATTCAATAGAAACTTCTTCTATTGTTTTATCTCTCCCATTGTAGTTAAATTTCCCGGGCTGATTTGCACTCGGAGGATACTTTAATTGAGTGGGGGGTTGATTTTGACGTTTGACGGCCACGCATAAAGACGTTTCATCAGAACTTTTACGAAAGATAAATTCATTATTCTTTAAACTAGAAGCAATTTTCAAAGTTAAAGGGGTATTCCATCTAGGAAGTGATTCCAGTTGCCGGCTTTCAACTTGGGGTTGTTCTACTGCTGAAGAATGTAAACTAAAATAAGAGGAGGCAAGATGATCTGTCGCGCTTTTCTCTTTAAATCCTTTTTGGACAAAAGAAGCAATAATTTCATGAAGTTCTTTTGTTTCACCATTTTGATCAATAAAACTATTCATCTTTGTTGCCGGAAGAAATTTGTATTGTCGAGGCCCTTCCAGTTCGTTGACACCTATGCAAATACTCACTTCATCGGCACTCGTTCTCACAATAAAATCTTGTGAATTCAGCCTTGCGAGTACCTCATTTGTTTTTTCAAATGAAATAATAGGATAATTGTCAGAGATTCGCTTGATTCTCTGATTGGAGTTTGCGGACGGTTGCGGAGTGGGCAAAGGCCCCGGTTGAAATTGATTAACATTCATATTAACATTCATCGTCTAACCTCACTATAAAAAATTAATTATTACTAGCAAATAAAAAATCTTTTAGTTACTAGATTGAATATTCTCATTTAATTGTTAATTATTTATTAAAATTTTATGAAGTTGTTTTAGTAATTTTTATTTTAAAAAATACTGAAATTTTAAATTTTTATTTTATGGATAAATATTATTGATTTAAAAAATTCAATAGCTTATAGTTTTATGCTATTTGTTTGAGTGTTAGTGGTTTAATGTTAATAGTGTAATTATTTTTAAAATTGTTTATATAATAACAAAAGGTGCGTTTATGGTTTTATCTTACCTTCCATATAATCAATCTCAACAATCTTTATATCCTTGGTTAACGTGTGGTTTAAATCTTATTCCTCAAGGAGTAAGAAATATAAAGATTGGTGTTAACCCCCATAGGTATTTATCTGAATCTGAAACGGTGCATTTGTCTTCCTCGCAACGTAGGAAGCACATTGCTATCGGTGTTCTATTATGTCCTCCTGTTATTAATTTAGTCACGTATGTGGCTTTACGTTCCTTTGCAGATGTTAAAAATTGGGAAGATTTTTCTGCTCCTGAAGAAATAGAAACAGATAAAGACATTCAAGCTTCATCCGGTTTTGTTTTAGAAGTAGAAAGAAGCGCATCTATTTCTGATCCGCTTCTTTCCAACAATATTCAATTGCTGACTCAGGAATTTTTACAAGCGAAGAAAGCTCGAAAAACTTGTGCGAAAGGACAGTATTATTATACCTATCACTTTGAAATTTTGATGAATACTCAGGGAGAAATGGTGAAAATTAAAGAGGCTTCTTTTGAGAAAGAGACTGTTTTGGAGAAGGACGAAATTTCCAACGCTCTTTATACGATTCACTTTACTGTGCATTTTGCTGCTAAAACATCCGCGGATAAATTGTTTGGCTACGCCTTTGTGCCACAAGCAGTGCCTATTCCTCCTACTCTTACTGAAATGATGGAAAATCTTATGGTTGAGTTAAACAAGACGATAGGAAAGGTTCAAGAGGCGCTTGCTGATAAAGAGACGGGGAGTAAACAAGCAGAATGGTTAGCACGACAAATACAACTAGATCCTTCCTATTTTTCAGCTTTTGAAGATCATATATTAAAAGAGGGCATTTGGGATATTGTCTTGCATCATTATGCGGTTTTTGCTGAATGAACTCATTCATTAGACTTCTTTCAAAACTGGTGATGTTTGATCTTTTTTATCTTTGCTTGATCTTGAATTTTTGATTTTTTTTGCCTACCCTAGACGGGTATGTCAAAGAAAATCAAAAATTCAATCTCAAACAAATCTGAAAAAATCTCAAACATCACCAGTTTTGAAAGAAGTCTATTTCTAATAAAAGACTTGATGGAGAAAAAGACCATGAGCAGGGGCTGTGACTCCCGCTTGAGGACGAGAATGGGAGTGTAAGATAGAGGCTAACTGTTCAAGAGCGATTTTACCGCGCCCTATGTCAATTAAGGTGCCCACTAGATTCCGGACCATTTTGTAGAGGAAATGGTTTCCGCAAATGCGAAAGCAGAGGCGTTGTTCATCTAATTCTTTGAATTCAAGTGTTTGTATGGTGCGCACATAATCGGTATAGTGCGCATTTTTTTTGACATTACAAAAAGCGGCGAAATTGTGTTCACCCACTAAAAAGGGAAGGGCGTGGCGTATTAAAGATAAATCTAAGTGGTCATAAACGTGCCAGGCATAAAAGCGGTGTTGGGGGAGCTGGGTGGGTCCTATACAAATGAAATAACGATATTCTTTGCCGACGCAATGGAGAGTAGGATGAAAAGAGAGTGGCATGATCTCTGCTAATAAGACGACAATATCTTTGGGGAGTAGACTATTGAGGCTCAATTGAAAGCGATGAAGATCTGCAGGCGGGCGAGGGGTGATAAAATTCACCACTTGACCTTGAGCATGCACGCCGGCATCAGTACGGCTGGCAGCTTGTAGGGGAGCCGGATGCTGTAAAATTTGTTCGATGACAGATTGCAAGGTGGCTTCAATACTAGGGCCCATCCCTGTTTTTTGCCATCCTAGATAGGCACGTCCATCATAAGCGAGGGTTAACTTAATATTTTGTGTCATTGCATGTATTCACTTTTGCTCGCCTTTTGTTTCCTCTCTGTGCTCTCTGTGTACTCTGTGGTAATTAATTAAATTTTACCACAGAGTACACAGAGAGCACAGAGAGGAACAGCCAATTTAAGACACATTGTGGGAATAGGAAGACCAAAAGTGTAAAATGCCTTCTAAGAAACGTTGAACGGCAATTAAAACAAGCACCATGCCGGTCAGACGTTCACAGGCGGTCAACCCACTATTTCTTAAAACTTTTTGAATGGGGTTTGCAAAATAGAGAATACAAATAGAAATAAGCCAAGCTATACCAATCGCTTCTAACATGAGGCTTTCAGAATCTTCCAGGCGAGCATAAAGCATAATAGTGGCTAATAAAGCAGGACCTGCAAATAACGGGACAGCTAAAGGAAAAATAAAAGGTTCTCCTTGAGGCAAGTGGGCCCGAGGGCTATCTTCGCAAGGAAAAAGAATTTTGATCGCAATGAGAAAAAGGATGAGTCCTGAAGAAATACGCACCGTTGTTTCAGATAAATCGAGAAACTCAAAAATATATTCTCCTAAATAATTAAAGAGAATCATCACTAAAAGCGCAATTAACATTTCGCGCATGATAATCCAGCGTTGACGCTTGGGAGGAAGCTCTTTGACCATGGAAAGATAAGAAGAAATATTTCCAATGGGATCCATAATAAATAAAAGCACAAGTGTCGTACTAAATAATGTCATGAAAGTCCTTTACGTGGCTGCAAGCACTGTTAAAAAAAGAGAAGTCCCGTTTACAATCATTTCTGTTGCAATCATGGCTAACAACATACCCATCAGTTGTTCAAGAGCCAACAAACCTCTTCTCCCGACTAAAATTTGCAAATAAGGAGCGGCAACTAAAACAGACGTGATGCCTACCCAAGCCAGCAAAATAGCGAAAAACACTGTAAAACGTTGGGATTCTTCATTGGCATATAGCATAATCATTGCTAATAAACCCGCTCCAGATAAGAGGGGAGTGGCAATAGGAACAATAAAAGGTTCTGTTTTAGGAGCAGCGGCTTGTGTTTCGCTACGATTGGCAAAAATCATATGCAGAGCCACAATAAACAGAATAATGCCTCCACTGATGGTCAGGGCATAGCGTTCAATATGTAACAAATCTAAGAAAGTTTTGCCTAAAAATAGAAAAAAAACGGCTAAAAGCAATCCAAACATCGATTCGCGGAAAAGAATCTTTTGTTGGGAACGTATAGGATAATCTTTGATCAAAGAAATGATCGTAGGACAGTTGCCAATCGGATTCGTAACGATAAAAAAAGTCAAAGCGAGCTGAATAATAGACACTTAAAACACCTAATAGAATGCAATTAGGTGTTAGTATAGAGGGATAAGGAATTTTCAAACAAGTGGCAAGTTGTTGATTTTTAGCGACCAATCAGAATAAAGATCTTTGCTAATAACGCAATTACTCTTGTTAACATCGCAGGAATTGCCAATCCCGCGACTAAGCCTAATCCCCCTAAAATTAAAGACATGATAACCAAATTTTATCATTCCTTTTTAGCCATAAAAGCATCTTTTCCCGTGTCTAATAGATGTTTAGGATCAAGAGAGCCATATAATTTAATTAACAACGCAACCAATCCTGTCCAACCCGTTTGATGACTTGCTCCGATTCCAGCTCCATTATCTCCATGAAAATATTCGTAAAAGAGAAGATGATCCTTCCAAAAGGGATCATGTTGAAACTTTTCATTTCCTCCAAAAACCGGTCTAAGACCATCTTTATTGGGTATAAACGTGCTAATTAGGCGATTGGCTATCTCTTGACTGACTTCAAATAAATTCATCATGTTTCCCGATCCTGTAGGGCATTCTATTTTGAAATTATCGCCATAATAGAGATAATAATGAAGTAAAGCTCTAATAATTAAAATATTGACAGGCATCCAAATAGGTCCTCTCCAATTCGAATTTCCACCGAACATTCCTGTGTCGGATTCGGCTGGGATATAGCTCACTTTGTATTCTTGAGAGCCTACGAAAAAAGAGTAGGGGTGCTCAAGATGATATTTAGACAAAGAACGGATTCCATGAGGACTTAAAAATTCATTTTCATCTAATACCTTAGATAAGATCCGCTGCAATTTTTCTTTGTTGACAAGAGCACCAATTCCTCTTTCATTCTGCCCTAGATGGCCAGGACCCGTAAAATGGATGCTGTTGAGAAGCTCAGGTTTTCTTTGAATTCGATCAAAAAATTTCTCTGTAACACGCGAGATTGATTCTCGTTCTTTTTTTTCTATAATTGTTGTGGCACATAAAGGAAGAAGGCCTACAATTGATCTCACTTTGAGGCGATGGGCTGTTCCATCTGGCAATCGCAGTAAATCATAATAAAACCCGTCTTCTTCATCCCACATCCCTTCTTTCCCCTCTCGGTTAATAGCTGAAGCAATCCATAGAAAATGCTCTGCAAATTTAAGAGCCATATCTTCATATGTAGAATCATGCACTGTTAGAGTGATGCTGAGCTCAAGCATGTTTTGGCAAAAAAGAGACATCCATGCTGTTCCATCGGCTTGTTCTAAATAGCCTCCTGTGGGCAGGGGTTTACTTCTATCGAACACTCCAATATTGTCAAGGCCAAGAAATCCTCCTTCAAATACATTTTTGCCAAATCGATCTTTGCGATTAACCCACCATGTAAAGTTTAACAAAAGTTTTCTAAATGATTGCTGCATAAAATTAACATCAATTTCTTTTTGATCTAATTTTTCCAGCCTTAATAGAAAAAGAGTCGCCCAGGCATGAACGGGAGGATTGACGTCGCTGAAATTCCATTCATAAGCAGGAATTTGACCGCTTGGATGAAGATAAGCTTCTTGCAGCATAAGATCAAGTTGTTGTTTAGAAAAATCTACATCAACAAGTGAGAGCGTAATCGCATGAAAAGCAAGATCCCAGGCAGCATACCAAGGATATTCCCATTTGTCCGGCATCGAAATAATATGATCATTAATCATATGAAACCATTCTCTATTTCGTGCATAATGACTATCGCATGCAAAGGGATGAACATGGTGTTCTTGCAGCCATTTATCGACATCAAAGAAATAATATTGCTTGCTCCATAACATGCCTGCTAAAGCTTGGCGCATGACATTAGCGGTTTCTAGATTAATGGAAGAGGGAGTAATTGATTGATAGAAATCATCTGCTTCTTTTACTTTGCTTTTCAAAATATCATCAAAATGTTTTCCAAAATATTCCGTTTTTGAATCGGGTGTGAGAGTAGATAAACGAAGACGCACTTGGGTTGTTTGACCGGCTCCTACTTTAAGTTGGTAGTGAAAAGAAGCTTTTGTTCCTTGATTTGCCGGATTTATAGCATCTTTCTGAGCATTGACGACATAATTATTAATTCCATCCTTTACATACGGACTGGCATTTTCGATTCCAAAAATTTTTTTTGTATTCGTTTCATTCTCTGTAAAAAGAAGGGGGACATGCTGATCTGCATATAAAAAATACTTTCCCAATTCGGAATGATAAGCAGATATGATGCTCGTATTTTTTATTTTTATTTCGCTTAATTGGGGTTTATTCTCACATTTCCACCAAGACCATGTGTTGCGAAACCAAAGTGTGGGAAGAAGATGAAGAGTCGCTTCTACTGGACCTCGGTTACAAATGGAAATATTAATGAGAATGTCTTCTGGAGATTCTTTGGCATATTCCAAAAAAATATCAAAATAACGGTTCTCATTAAAAATGCCTGTATCAGTGAGTTCATATTCCCTATCTTGATGAGTGCGCTTACTATTTTCTTCTATGAGTTTTAGATAAGGATAGGCTTGTTGTGGATACTTATAAAGGTATTTCATGTAAGAATGAGTAGGTGTACTATCCAAGTAAAAATAATATTCCTTAACATCTTCTCCATGATTTCCTTCTTGATTAGTAAGGCCAAACATGCGTTCTTTGAGAATGGGGTCTTGACCATTCCATAAGGCAAGAGCAAAACAAAGTCGTTGCTTTTCATCCGATATTCCGCCAATTCCATCTTCACCCCAGTGATAGGCGCGAGATCTTGCTTGGTCATGAGTAAAGTAATTCCATGCTTCTCCATTGTCGCTATAGTCTTCTCGCACAGTGCCCCATTGCCTCTCACTTAAATAAGGTCCCCACATCTTCCAGGGAATGTTTTGCTCTCGAGATTCATTGAGTCTTTGCCTTTCTTTTGTCATAGATCATCCTAGTGATATTAATTATTTATTATGATTAAACTTATCTCTAAGATCAATTAAGGATTGTTGGCTGACTTTAATCAATCCTTCTTGCGGACGATCGAGATCTACGATAAGAGTTATAACAGTGGCAAAGGTAAGGATAAGAAGCAAGGTGATGCCTGAATAGCGTGTTTGAGTCAGCCCAAATTGATAGCCTAATGATCCAAGCGCAAGCATGGTGACAAAGTACAAGGTACCCCAAATGATAATAGGAATTCTAATATGTATGCCTATGTTCACTCTTTTTGCATGCAAATCAATGACCTCATTTAGGGATTGAATAAAAAGCCCAACCACTACAGAACGAGGATTTTTCTCTGCAACATCTACGGCTTGTTGCCATAGTTGATCTTGCAATTCTTCAGATTTTTTCAGTCCTTGCGTCAACTTACCTGGCTTTAAGGCATTTAATCGAACAGAGACATATTCTTTTAATAAAGATTTAATTTGTGTTTGGTGTGGTTCAGGAAGATAATCTGCGCGTAAATATGTCGTTCCGATGGCATTTGCTTCGTCGACTATAAGCATTCTTCTTTCGTCAAATTTAGAAGCAGCTATTCCAAACGTAAAGGCTAAAAGAAAGGCTAATAAACCAAGCGTAGCTGCAACAATTGAACCAATTGGCGATCTATCTTCTTTCTCGGATTCTAGTCGATGTTTTTTGCCTAAAATGATCCCGCCTTCAAGTGCAAAGAAAATAATTAACAATGTAAAAATAAAGATTCCCCACAAAGGAGTATGGATGAATAGGTCAAAAATGATAGACATGCACAAATCCAATTTATTTGTGTATAAACCTTAAATGCTTGCAATAAAGTGTGTATAGCTAAATTTATAAGAACTTGTAAATAAAATTTAAATGAACACAACACAAAGGCTTAAGTCATAGAGTTAACGTATTATAAGAATTTTTTGTTGGGAAAACATGGGTTAATCTTTGATCAAAGAAATGATCGTAGGACAGTTGCCAATCGGATTTGTGACAATAAAAAAAGTCGAAGCGAGCTGAATAATAAGACGCTTAAACACCTAATAGAATGCAATTAGGTGTTAGTATGGAGGGATAAGGAATTTTCAAACAAGTGGCAAGTTGTTGATTTTTAGCGACCAATCAGAATAAAGATCCCTGCTAATAACGCAATTACCCCTGTTAGCATCGCAGGAATTGCCAATCCCGCGACTAAGCCTAATCCCACTAAAATTAAATAAATCGCTAATAATACAAAACCAATGTTAAACGTATGACCGAATAGCATAAATTTCTCCTTAATAGGTTACAATTTTCACCTTATGCAGGAGAAACCAAAAAAGCAAGTGCTTAGTGTACTTTAAAATGGTCAAATCCTGAGTGTTTTAGTTTAAAGGGTTGATTATGAAAACTATATATCAAAGAAGATGTGTCTGAAATGGTGCCGATTGTGAATAAAGGGCGTTGAAAATGTTGTTGATAAGCTTGTTGTAAAGCGGAGTAGTGCAGGGGATCCACTGTCAATAAAAGGCAATAATCTTCACCAGCTGTGAGTGCCATATCTTCTGCGGACCACCCTCTTTGTTGGCATAGATGACGTAAAGTCGCAGAAATAGGTAAGGATTCCACTTGAATGTGAGCGCCGCAATGCGAGGCTTCCATGATGCGCCGCATATCAGAATCGATGCCATCGGAGACATCCATCATGGCATGCACGCCCGGTTGCTTGGCTAGCCACGCCCCTTCTGCCAAGTGAGGACGTGGACGATGATGCGCTTGTACGAGTGCTTGCGCCTGATCATCCAGTGGTAAATCGTGTAAAAGCATTTGAAGACCGGCTCCAGAATCGCCTAGATAGCCTGTGCAGCAAATCAAGTCGTGAGGGCGAGCCGCAGAACGTCGTTTAATAGCGGCCGTTTTCATATTTCCTATGACGAGAACATTGATCACAAGCAAGGAGGAACGTGTCGTATCGCCTCCCAGCAAAAGCACATGTGTTTGATCGGCTAAACTTTTGAATCCTGCAAAAAATTGCTCGGTCCATTCTACAGAGATGTTTGGAGGGAGTCCTAAAGAAAGAAACGCATAAAGAGGCTGACCTCCCATTGCAGCGATATCGCTCAAATTGACAGCCAAAGCTTTATAGCCGAGGTCTTCTGCTGAGATTTTAGTGCGCATAAAATGCGTATTTTCAATTAACAAATCGGTTGTGGCTAATAACGAATGATTTTCATGTGAAGGCATAAGGGCACAATCATCGCCAATGCCTTCTATACCGGATGGTAAGGTTTGTTGCAGCTGTTCTTTCCAGCGTGCAATCAATCCAAATTCGCCTAAATCTTTTAAAAGCATAGAAACCCGATTTGCATCTCATTGATTTTTTATGTTATATCTGTGTTAACGCGCCAATTATAAAATGCGTATAAATGGCGCTTCCACACAATAAACTATTCTAAAATATATCTATACACAAACAACTTCAAAAATCGGTTTTTTTGAAGTTGTTTGTGTATATAGAGTGTTGTGCTTATGAAATCATCAATTCAACTAATTAAATCATTTTATGTCCATGTGGTCCACGTCGTTCACGAAGTCCACGTTGTCCAATGTCCACAATTTGTGTAAGACAATTTCAAGATGTCAGAGATACTGTTCTTCCAAAACATTCCAATTCAAATCATAGCTTGTGCTTCGACCTTTGCTTGAGTTTTGAATGATGACTTTTTTCTCGACCAAATTTGTGATTTCGCGAAAAGCCGTTGCTCGGCTTACTTTTGCAATAGACGAATATTTACGTGTCGTTAACCCATCCTCAAATCCATCTTTGCCGGCATTCAATAGGACATTTATTACTTTTCGTTGTCGATCGCTCATTGCGGTCTGACTGAAATATTTCCAAAAAGAGGCTTTAGCAAGCACTTTCGCAATCAGGTTAGAAGAACTTTCCAGTGATCGAGTATAGCTTGTCAAAAACCAAACAAGCCAAGCTGTTACATTCATATCTCCTCGTTGGCAGCGCTCCAAAATATCATAGTAATCTTTTTTCTCTTTCATGATTTGCGAAGAGAGGCTATAAAACCTAGTGGAAATTTTTTCATCTTGAGCTAAGGCCATGTCAGTCAATGCGCGAGCTATACGTCCATTACCATCTTCAAAAGGATGAACAGTTACAAAATAGAAGTGAGCTAAACCCGCACGTAAAAGACCATCTATTCTATCCAAACTAGTTTTCCACCAATTGAAAAACTGATCCATCTCGTTGCCTACACAAGAGCTTGGCATGGCTTCAAAATGGAGAATCTCCTTTCCGATCGCTCCCGAAACCACTTGCATGGGGTCTTCTCCGCTACGCCATTCTCCTGCTTGAATGCGTAACAAACCTGAATAACCAGTGGGAAATAGTGCAGCCTGCCAAGATCTGAGTCTTTCTGCTGTAAGAGGTTGATCATATTTTTTTGTAGCGTCGATTAGAATATCGACAAGACCATCGATCGATCGACTCGCCTGTGGCAGCCCAAAGCTTGGAAGCCCTAAATGCTTCGCTACCGACGATCGAACTAAATCACGATTTAAATAAGCACCTTCGATTTCGGACGTCTTGATCACTTCCTCAATCAAAATATGGGCGCTTGCTTCTTGACCAAGCTCAAACCCTAATCCCTTTGCTCTAGCTAAAAGTTTTCCCTGCTCTAAACGAGCTTTGCTGAGAAAAGGGAGCAAGGTCTCTGCTTCCCAAATAAAATCTGGCCAGTTAGGTCGTTGCCAAATCCATTTCATTAATCACCTCACATATTGAAGCGATTATAGTGCATAATCGCTTCATCGGCAAGCAAAATGGCTATAACTGTATAACCGCTTCTAATTTTGAAGCGATTAAGAAAGACAACCGCTTCAAAGTACCTAGGGCGTGTTCTCAAATTCCTAGTGGACCTATATTTGAATTCTTTTCTTCTAGGCTGCAATGTCAAGATTGGGATCATATTAATCCAATATGATCCCAATCTTGACATTGCAGCCTAGAAGAAAATAATTTCAAATATAGGGCACTAGGAA
>JASBUW010000038.1 GCA_030147755.1 Parachlamydiaceae bacterium | reverse complement strand
CGCTCGGTCTGGGCTAATGCAGTGATAGTGCTACCGCACAGATAAAACCAGTCTTTTTAAGTATACTTTGACCAACTACCAAGAAGGTCGCTGTTACTTTTTGATATTAGCAACGAAGTTGCTTGGGGGCTCCAAACGCTTTGCGCATTACCCATTCATTTGAAAACTTGATGTGATATCAATAAACTTTTTAAGTACACACTGAACTTATATCAAGGAACTTCTCTTCGTTTTATATAGATTTTATCAAACAAAAGAAGGAATCGGAAGACGGGTACGAATTCCTCGTTTAAATACCTCAGTCATTCCTATATCGGGTACATATTCCCCCCTTTCCATAGCTAAGATAGCTGTTTCCCAGTTTTCAGGTTCTTGATAGACATAGGCTAATTCTTGATTTTCTTGACTCTCATTAATTAAACAACTTCCTCCTAGATTGTCTTCTAGGCTGTCTGAAATGTGGGATTGAGATAATGCTTTTTCTTCTGGATTGAGCTTTCTTGACTCCTCAGAAAATTTTAGCTTTTCAAATAAAATTTGATCCACGGGTAAGCGAATCTTCGCATATCGCTTAAAAGCCGGATTTTGCATCATGGATTTAGTCAGACGCCCCTCTTCATAATGAAGAAGATTTGCTTGCCACCTGATCTCATTCCAATCAATTATAGGCGTTTCATGCGGTGCACGTTCATTACTTGCAATTAAAATTTGGGAGCTATCCATTTCGACTTTTTCTGTTTCTTGAGAAGGATATGAAGTTGTTTCCACTGGAGATTGAACAGGAGGTGGAACGATTTTTATAATCACTTGCTCTGTTAACAAATTCGAATGACTACTTTCCAGCGGCAAGTAACCTGCTTGGCGTAACGCAAAGTATGTACTGTTCGTCTCTTCTTCATGTCTTTTTACCTGATTCGCCTCTTGCAAATTTTGATGTTGCGCTATTGCATTCTCAAAAAATCGCACACGACGAGCCACTTGACTCCTCTCTTCTTGTGCTTTGAGTGGCACATAAGAGGCGGGATTTAACCTTCTTGCAACATTCGACTCCCTCTTTTCAAAATTGCTCATAGAACTAGTCACTACTTGTTTTACTTTGCTTTCTCTGCTTGTTACTTGTGGAGCTTGTTTTTGTATTTCTTTTTCGAAAAATTTCACATGTTGTGTTACGCATGAAATTATATTCATTGATGATCTTAAGTAATTCATTTATTTACCTCACTTTTTACAAAATTTAAACAATTTATTAGTATATAAATTTAATTTAATATTATTAATTTATTTTAAATAAACTTAAAAAATTTTGTAAAATTTAATAATCAACCAATCAAACAATTGTAATTTTAATTAAAAATAAAAAAACAATAATTTAAATTAATTTTTTACTTTAGAAAGAAGAAAGACGGAAACGAACGGTTTTAGTCACGCTCTTTAAACAAATTTTAAAAGATTAATCCAATGAAGAAAGAAATCAACTGACCATAAATCTAATTGAACGGGATCTCGTAAAAAAGGACGAACATCTTCTTTTGCTGCATCAAGATTTATTGATTCTAAGCGCATTTTCAATAAATCTTTGTCTTTTTGTTCATCTAAAGTCTCATTTTGTGCAAGTGCACCTCCCGCTTTTTGTAACAAATTGATTGATCAAAATTCCATCTATTGTTTATAATGAAGAAACTATGAAAAAACAATTTTATAAATCTACTTCTGTACGTGCTTTAGCAATGGCTACTACTAGTCAATTGCCAAATCTCTTTTTGTTCATTTTTCTTGCTATTCTAGCCGTCATTTTCCTTATTGTCCCTTAGGGACATTTATTTTTATTTTGCTTCACATTTATTTGTCTTATAAAAAAATTAGGAAAGTGCTCATGTATACATTAAATTCTTTTTATTATTTGTTTGTCTCACATAAACGGCAAAACTCTCGTTTGTTTAATCCTTTCTGTTCTGTCGTCATTCTTATTATTCTTGTGATTCTCCTTTAAGGAGAACTCACCCTCATTTTTTAGTTTATTACATTTTAATCATTTTAGTTTTTTAAGGAGCATTCTCATGAATGTATTAGATTCTTTACGCTCTTTTCATTTTTTTAAAGAGCCCAAACAAAAATATTCTTTGTCTGCAACAGTAAAAAATACGGCGATGAACACAGCTTGCACGTTGTTATCTGTGAGTGCTTATCACCCTTTTCGTACTCTTGCGACGTGCCTCATCACCAAACAAGCAATCGATTGGTCGGCGAAAGGATTATACCGCGGCTTTGTTCCCTCCGCTCTTGCTTCTCATCAATTATTTATGATGACGACAGCTGATACGTATTTGACAGCTTATTTCTTTGCAGACAAGTCAGAGTTATCAAATGGCGAGCGTATCGCGAAAGCTCTAGCAGCAGGCGCATGCAGCACTTTTACAGTAACGCCTGTTGAGTTAGCGACTGTATGCAAGCAAGTGCAAAAAACGATGCCTCCTCCTTCTTGGCAATGGTTTAGAGGATTTACTCCGCAAATGGTGCGTCAAGGAGGATTAGGATTAGGCTTTTTTGTGTTTCCCGATTGGATCAAACAACACCTGATGACCGATCCACAAGATAATCACTTAAGCACGCGCATGATCTGTCATTTTACAGCAGGAAGCTTGGCTTCTGTTTTGACACAAATCCCAGAAGTCGCGCGTATCCTCATGCAAAAAGATTTAGAACGCGCCCATTATCCCACTACTCGTCAAGCTTTGCAAGCGGCTACTCACCAAGTGTTTAGTCCGCAAGGTGCAAAAGCGTTAGGAGCACGAATGACGGTGCTGGCGATCTGTACATTGGTATTAAATATGAGTCGTGAATGGATGCAACATCAAACAAAGGAGAACCACCATGAGTAAAACCACCATGCCTTTTAGTTATTTTCAAGGACGGGTATGTCCTTCCGGCGAGGCGCATGTCAGCCTCGCCAGCAACAGCCTGCAATATGGCACTACGTGCTTTGCTGGGATCCGTGGCTATGTCAGGAACCACAAAGTGTCGATTTTTCGCTTGCAAGACCATCACGAGCGCCTGATGAATGCCGCTAAGATCATGGGGTTTAATTACTCCATTTCTTATGAGGACTTTCATGCCGTCATGGAAGAGATGATAGAAAAAAACCAACCGAGTGCGGATTTCTACATTCGCCCTTTCTTGTATGCGCCTGATGAGCAATTAGCGCCTAAAGCCCAAGGATTGAATTTTGATTTAGCTGTTTATTTTGTGCCTTTAGGACAATATTTTAATCTGCAGAAAGGCATGCGTTTGATGATTTCCAGCTGGAAGAAATTTCCTGATTCTTCTTTGCCGACGAAAGCAAAAGCAGGCGGGTGCTACATCAATTCCTTTTTAGCCACCAATGAAGCGCATCGTTGCGGCTATGATGAAGCGCTGTTGACAGATCAACAAGGATATATCGTCGAAGCCAGCGTGGCCAATCTCTTGATGGTGTATCGCGATCGTTTGATCATGCCGGAATTAGGTTCTCCCCTTTTAGAAGGCATCACCATGCGTACGACCATCGAATTATTACGTGAAGCCGGATTGCCCATTTATTTTGAACGCATCGACCGTTCGATGGTGTATACCTGCCAAGAGCTCTTGCTGTTGGGAACAGCTGCTCAGATCGCTTTCACAGAATCTGTAGATGGACGTTCCATTGGTGATGGATCTCCGGGTCCCATCTGTCAATTAGCTAGAGAAAAATTTCAGGCAGTATTAGCAGGTGCACACACACGCTCTACGGATTGGTTAACTTCTTATTCCTTGATGAAACCGGGAGTTGCTGCATGAATCCCACTGCTTCTACATACACACAATCAACCGGCGCCTATCGCTGGTTGGTTTTTTCTATCTGTTGGTTAGGCGGCATTTTTGCCGGATTAAATGCCAATGTATTTGCTGTGTTTCTTCCGCAAACCTTAACTGAAATTTTAGGCACTTCAGATCGCGCTCTAATAGGTCAAACCGGAGCCTACATTCTCTCTAGCTTCTTGTTGGGGTGGATGATGGGCGGCATTGCCATGGGAGTCTTGAGCGATCGTTATGGACGCGTGAAAGTCATGGCACTTTCCATTGGTCTGTATGCAACTTTCACAGCCCTGATTGCCCTCTCGCACACCACGTGGCAATTACTATTTTGTCGCTTCATGGCAGGGGTAGGAATTGGAGGCACGATGTTAAGCATCTCCATCTTCTTAGCTGAAACGTGGCCCTCTAAATCCCGTGCTTTGGCCATCGGAGCGTTGATCACCTCCTATCAAGTGGGAGTATTTTTATCTGGTTTAGTGGCTCAGCTATTGCCCGAATGGAGAACAGCTTTCGCTTGTGGAATGGTCTCTCTGTTACTTGTGATGGTCATCATGGGATTTTTTCATGAACCCACCCAATGGTTAAATAGCCAACAAGTTACAGATAAACCATCTTCTCTCTCCACCAAGAAAAATTTATGGCTTGGCGGTATCACCTTTGGCAGTTTATTAATTGGGTATTGGGCCTCTGTATTTTGGATTCCTACTTGGATTCAAGACTTATTGGGTACCACAGCTCAAGGACATGAAAAAAACATCGCAACAGTGGGGCATGGACTAGGTGCCATCTTAGGCTGCTTTTGTACAGGCTTTTTAGCTGATCGGTGGGGACGACGTCCCGTGATCATGCTCTCTTATGGCGGTGCTTTCATTATATCGTGGGTGATGTTTGCCACTAACTTGACTTTTTCGCCTGCCATTTATTGGCAGAATACCTTATTAGGTTTTTGTGCAGGCATGGCGCAAGCTGTCATGTATGTGTACCTTCCTGAATTATTTCCGACGCGCACACGTGCAGCGTGCATGGGAATTTGCTTAAATGGAGGACGTTTTGTGACAGCCCTTGCTGTTTTATTTATGGGAGTCTTTGTGTGGTTCTTTGGAGGCTACCGAGAAGCGTTATGCGTTTTTGCCTCCATTTACATAATAGGATTAGGATTCGCTTATTTAGGACCTGAAACTAACCGTCAAGAATTGTTAAATTAAAAATAAATAAATCATCCATTATTTAATCATATAATGGATGATTTATTAAAATAAAAACAAATCATTTGCAAATTAAGCTAAAAGTGTTATCCTTAATAATATATTTCTCCTTTAGGTGGGTGTATGGAAGCATTAATGGATAATGAAACTCTCTCTCTTTGGCTAATTCACTACGGTAGCTTTGCACTTTTTACCTTGCTAACCTTAGGGATTATTGCTTTACCTATTCCGGAAGAAACGTTAATGGTCTTGGCTGGCATTCTCATGCACAAAGGACTTTTGCATATCCCCCCTACAGTGATCGCGACGTATGCCGGTAGTATTTGTGGAATTTCTATTAGCTATTTATTGGGACGCTCCTTAGGTAATTATTTCATTCATAAATATGGAAGTTGGGTCGGATTAACAGAACACAGACTGCAGCAAGCGCATAGCTGGTTTGAACGTTTTGGAAAATGGGCTTTATTGATTGGTTATTTTATTCCGGGCGTACGTCATTTTACCGGATTTTCAGCCGGTGCCACTAATTTAGAGTATAAACAATTTGCTATTTTTGCTTATATAGGGGCCATTCTTTGGGGCACTCTTTTTCTTTCTTTAGGCTACTTTTTTGGTAACTGTCTGATTGCCTGCAAAAACTTAGAAAAGACAGATATTGCGCTCATCATTCTAATCGTCTTAGGGCTAGCCTATCTGATTTATCATTTAAGAAAAAAATTTGTTCAACACTGACTGTTGGGCCCATTAATACCATTTCGGAAGAATAACGTTGTATTTACGCGATTTGCCGCTGCACCCTTAAAACATTTTTTCGAAGGTCATATTTCTCTATATGAACGAGAAAAAATGTTTTAAGGGTGCAGATGGCAAATTCGATGTAAATACA
>JASBUW010000034.1 GCA_030147755.1 Parachlamydiaceae bacterium | reverse complement strand
AATTTTGCAATCTAGCCTATTTAAGCTGCATTAGAAACAGGCCGAGACGGCCTGATTACCTTCTTTACCTCGACGAAAGGAGGGGATCTGAACGGTTACATCCATCTCGGATTTTTTAATTAAAGAAGGTAATCAGGCCGTCTCGGCCTGATTCTAATAAAAGCTTAAATATTACCGATTTTCCATCGCCATTGCCAGTTTTGCAATCTAGCTTTTTCCGGATTCTCCCATGTATACTGAATTTGAAAATGATATTCTTTTCTGCTGCGAATAATATGATTATAAGCATCTCGTTGCCAAAAAACCTCTTTAAGCCCTAACATTTCATTTGCTCTGTGGGCTGTATAGGACTTCCACGAATGGATGATTTTCGAAAGGTCATTATCAGGCATTGTCTCAACTATGACATGCACATGGTTTGGCATAATACACCAAGCATGAAGACGGTAGCGCACATTATCAAAATGGGTAAATGAATTTGCTACCAGCTTTGCAATTTCAGCTTTGCTCAAATAACACTTTCCATAACCCACATCAAGATACTTTTCTATCTGTTCAGAATAAAGATGCTGTGCTTTTCTTTCAGTTTCTTCTGAGAGCTCTTTGCCGTGCTGTTTTGCATCCGTAATCAAACATTCACGTTCGCGAAGCCATCGTTCACGTACTGATTGTGGTATTGAATCAGCAAGGCGGAATGAAATGTGATATATAGCATCATTACATTGCCAGTGAGGAAGATTTTCACCAGAAGAAATGGTTAGTGAATGAATGTCAAGACTCGGATTTAAATCAGATCGGAGCGGTCTAATTACTTTGTCTGTTAGCATTCTATATTCCTTCGTTTAGACATCCGAATGAATGGTTGGTTAAGCAGTTACTATTTGCAAACAGGATGGTTGATCAACTTCTATTGGAAAAGAAAGCATTGGATTGGCATTCACCGGCAGATTATCAAAAGGATAATAAAATATGAATTAAAATTTTAATTCAATGCATTTTTCATTCCGACACCATGCAAAGCGCAGGTAACCGTTCAGATTCCTCTCCTTTTGTCGAGGTAAAGAAGGTAATCAGGCCGTCTCGGCCTGTTTCTAATACAGCTTAAATATTACCGATTTTCCATCACCATTACCAATTTTGTAATCTAGCCTATTTAAGCTGCATTAGAAACAGGCCGAGACGGCCTGATTACCTTCTTTACCTCGACAAAAGGAGGGGAATCTGAACGGTTACAAAGCGTAGTATCTCTAAACTGGACAGAATGCATGAAAGAATCCAGAAAAAGCTAGGTTACAAAACTAGTATAAGCTTGCATTAGAATCAGGCCGAGACGGCCTGACTACCTTTTTTAACTGTTATAAAATTTGAATGGTTTTCCACTTTGTCCACATTATCCACTGTCCACTTAGATTTGAGCTGATGCCACACTTGTCTTACCTTCCATAAAGGAAAAAAATAAAAAATGGGGCGCATTTCTTCCACCAGCCCTTTGAACATACCAAGTGTTCCAGTTGTCAGATGAATAGGAGGGCCTTTACCCGATGTCCACTTATATCCACTGAACGTAGTAGGATCTTTCTGAGGCTCAATTTTTACTTCAATGACTGCTTCTTTACTCTGAATCAAGTAATTGACTAAGCTTGGGTTATCAATCATGCCCTCTAATTTTTGCTTTGAAATCGCATATTGTGAAATTTCGCTAATATGTCCAATCATAGAACCATACTCTTGTGCTTTCACAGTCGTTAAATCCATTGTCACTTCTGCCCCTAGACGAATGGTTTTTCCTATTCCGAGCGGAAGATAACCATAAAAAATCGTATTATTTGTGGGACTGGCTATTTCCAAGCGCGTGACGAGTTGTCCGGTAGTTACATATACATCGGGTTGAATAAAAAAATTCAAAATAGTTCCATCTGCCGGACTATAAATATTGGCATAATGCAATTGAGTTTCTAATAGACTACGCTGTTGATGAGCCTGCCTCAATTGCTCTTTTAAGGTCACTAGGTCTTCTTCTCGGTATTCTCTTGTCAATTTAAAACGTAAACTCGCTAAATCAGATTTTGTTTTTTCTAAATCGATTTGTTTGCCCCATAAAACTTCTTTGGCTTGCTGTAAACTGATAGAATCGAATAATCCTTTCTCTGCTAATTCTTTCTTAATAACGATATCTTTTTCTAAAACGGGAATTTCTTGATTCAATGTGTGAATTTTAAATTGTGTTGCATCTATATTTTTTAAAATGGCTTGTTTTTCCTCTACCCGTTCAAAAGCCACTTCATGATGGAGATAATCCCAATAGCGGTGCAAGCTTTGAATGGTTTCCTCTGCCATTGCTAAGCGTGTGTTTAATTCAGGATTACTAAGGGTAACAAGGAGATCTCCTTTTTGCACTCTTTGACCTACCTTAACGTTTAATTCTTTGACAATTCCATTAAATGAGCTCTCTATATTTGCTAAACCTGCATCGCTCATTGCAATGGCCATTCCTTCTGCTTCAATGGAAATAGAACCAAAAATTAACCATAACAGGCATCCTAAGACAAGAATCAAGACGCTAAGCTGCGCGACCCATTTTCTGTATCGCATCACTTGTAAACTATGCTCAAACTGTTCTGAGCTCCCAAAATGGCGCATGGCTTCTGAACGGAACATGATTTCTTCATTTTCATCTTCAGGCTTATTATTTTTTTCTTCTACCATGTTAGAGAGTGTCCTAGCTTAATTTTTGTTTTTCTAAAAGATCAGCAAACAGACCTGGACGTGCAGCTAATTCAGTAAAAGTGCCTTGATCCACAATATGTCCTTTATCTAAAACATAGATGCGATCAGCGTGTTGCACTGTACTCAAGCGGTGCGCCACGATTAAGCGTGTCATTGATAAACGATCTAAATGATCATGCACCACTTTTTGCTTTTGGTTATCTAATGCACTGGTGGCTTCATCCAACATCAAAATTTTGGGTTTGCCCACTAAGGCTCTTGCCAAAAGAATCAATTGTCTTTGTCCTCCGGAAAGCGATTGTCCACCATTTGTCAGGACGGTGTAAACTCCCATGGGAAAATCTTTAATAAATACATTCAGCCCTGATAGTTCAATGGCTTCTTGCACTTGTTCTGCTGTGTAATTGCGTCCACTATTAATATTGTCCAAAATAGAGCCATCAAAAATGGCTCCTGTTTGCAAAACCACGCCAAATTGGCTTCTCATCATTTGTAAGTTCAACTCTTTAATATCTTTGTTGTCATAATAAATCGAACCTTGTTGAGGATTTTCAAATCCTAAAAGCAAACGAAGAAGGGTCGATTTTCCGCATCCGGAAGTGCCTACAAAAGCGACAGATTCGCCTGGTTCTACATGAATAGAAATATCATTCAAAACAGGTGCCAAGCCGGGTTGATAGCTAAATGTTAAATGATCGACGCGGATGGTTCCTTGTAGCATACCGGGATCATTTTGTGCGGCAAATTTTTCTAGCTCTGTATGCGAAAAAGATTTGGCTTTTTCCCACAAAGGGATAATGGAAATGATTTGTAGTAATGTTCCCCCCAGTTGGCTTAAAGCGCTATAAACAAACGCAAATGCGGCCATGAAAGCCATGAAGTTACCTAAAGAGAGCGGAGTAAATCCTAGTGATTGAGCTTGACTTCCGATAGCGGGAACAGATTGTAACAAAATGATGATACCTAGATATAAAATCCATTTGCTTGTACTCGACCAAAAAACGGTGAAGACAGCGACTTTTAGATGGAGTAGCAAGATCTTTAAATCCATTTGCTGCATTTTGGAAAAGGCTTGTTCCCAACGATGAAACATCCGTACTTCAGCTCCGGCCAAGCGAATCTTTGTCAATCCTTCTACCATTTCCAACATTTTATTGCTGGCATTGATGCGGCGATCAATCGCTTGGCGCTCATAACGAATACTGAGGTACATGGGAAGAAAAGACCCAATCAATTGCACAGCTAAAATGGGTAAAGCTAATAAAGTTAAAAAAGAGCTGTAGTAGAACATCAAGCCTAAAAACAGAGAGGCAAAAAGAGCATTAAGCAGAACGAGAAAGACATGGCTACTTAAAAGCTGTCGCATAGAAGTCACGGCAGAAGTAAACGTAAACAGATCATAGATACTATATTTACGAAAAAAAGACATGGGTAAATTGATCAAACGTTGCCAAATAGCCATTTCTACATCATGATCTGTGAGGCCTTCTAAGCGTAAAATAATGGATTCTCGACTGAAATTAAAAACTAATGTCGCACAGGTAATCAAAACCGTGGCTATAGCGATTTCAAAGAATAAAGCGGTATTGTGGTTAGGGAGTACCACATCAAATAAATAGCTAGTGATTAAAGGAAAAGCCAAACTTGCCATGGTTCCGCAGAACACTAAAATCAGAAAAGATAACCAGTCGCGTCCTCGGTACCACACGCTAAAAGAGATTAAATTTTGAAATGTCAATTGATGGTCCGGCAATTGACGATAGAACATATAGCCAAAGGGTAGAAACTGAGAGATCGCTTGTTTATTAAGTTTTTGAGATTTTCCTGTTTCCGGATCGACCATGCGATAACCGGTAGTGGTGTCAGGCAGCAACGCCATGGGTTTTTGATTTTTTCCATAAAAAACTAAAAGAGGAATAGCATTAGATTCTTTCCATCGTCCTTTCAAATTGATGCGTCGGTAATACACTTGTGAGCAGAGGCATAGATTATGAATATAATCTTCTACACTTTTGGAATTCATTTTTCTGGTGTCAGCAAATTTGAGACCTAAATGTGAACCCAATAATTGACAAGCTTTAAATAGAGGATCTAAAGTTAAACTAATGGTTGAAGTGGTAGGAGTCAAAATGGTTTGTAACTGTCCTAGAGAATGCTCTAAAAGCGTACGATCAAAGTTGATGCGCCAGCGTATTTTTTCTTTGTCTTGTGTTTGTAAAGTCTCTTGCGCATGCATGAGCAAGCGTAAAAAGTGTGTTTGAAAAAGAAAAATGCCTGACCAAAATTCTTGTTGAAGCGTAAATTCAGGATGTGTAGGCAAAATTTCCACTTCAGCTGGTTGGTGGCATTGACCCCATGTGCGTGAGGATAAAGGATATAAACAAGAGAAGCTTTGCATATTTAAAAAAGGAAGTCCAAAAAAACAAATCTCTCCTTGATAGAGCTTCAACCAATATAAATTGTGTTCTAATTGTGTTTTACTCACACGGGGTGTCATGAAAACCGCTTGGTTTTCCAATTGCGTTTGTTGGTAAGGATGCAAGAAAGTGAGTGGTGCATTTGGTAAAGAAGGAATATCCGGTATCTGTAGGCTTTGCACCCACTGCTTGATTTGCTTCATGACTTCTAATTGTAGATCAAACTGTTGTGGAAGTGCTTTTTGCAAATTAGACAAAGAAAGATGTGCAATCAAGCAATTTTCACGGGCAATGGCGATCACACAATAGGGGACTTGTGGATAATCTAGAGAGAAAGGAATGAGCCATTGCCCTGCACTCACTTGGCGTAAGAAGATTAAAGGACCTCGCAAAGATTCTTTAGCGAGAGGTGAAATATTATTTGCTATTTTTTGTAAATCAAGGGTTGTTTGTTCAATCGGTTGATTGGCTAAAAATAAAGCAAAAAGATCTATTTCTCCTTGTTCTAATTTAAACAAAGCATCAGGAGCCGTTAAAAGCAAACGTTGGTTCACAGTCAATGTGAGTGAATTTAACGTGAAGGATTGGAGATCAGTAGAGTGCATAAATAGACCTTTAATCCTCTAAATCACTATTAAAATCTTCTTTTTGCACTAGAGATTGATAAAGGCCCGGCTGTTGCATCAATTCATCATGCGTGCCCTGTTGCACAATTTTTCCTTTATCCAACACAATAATTTTATCGCAATCTCGACTTGTACTTAGACGATGGCTCACAATTAAGCAAGAACAGCCTCTTCTTCTTACGTTATCTAATACTTGTTTTTCTGTTCCGGCATCTAATCCGCTTGTTGCTTCATCCAAAATCAAAAAAGAAGGTTGTCGAAAAAGTGCACAAGCAATTTCTAAGCGTTGACGTTGTCCTCCACTGAAATTATAACCTTTCTTTTCTACCAAAGATTGAAAACCGCCGGGACGTTGCATAATTTCATCGTGGATACATGCATCTTGAGCAGCTTGAAGGAGTGTTTTTTGATCCGGCATAGGATCTAATAAACTCAAATTGTTTTGGATGGTGTCATCTAATAAATACGAATGTTGCTGTACAATGGCAACAGAGCGCATGATTACTTCGCGTGGACATTCCAGATAAGGTTTTTTATCGAATAAAATTTCGCCTGACCAGGGTTTTAGTAGACCCCCAATTAATTTAATTAAGGTAGATTTGCCACAGCCTGACAAACCAACTAAAGCGATTCTTTCACCGGGTTCGATAGATAAGTTAATGTTGTTAAGCAAAGGAGGATCTAAAGGGCCAAAACCAAAGGTGAGGTCTTTCACTTCGACATAGCCATATAAAGGCTCAATCTGTGCGATCTGTTTGTCATCTAAAGGAGGTTGATTGAGTTGAGGATCTTCCGGATGAGAAAGTACATCCTCTAAGCGATTCAAATTAATGTCTAAAAGCTGAAGGGTTTGGTTAATATTGACTAAACTGAGAATCGGAGCTGTAAAATTGCTGAACAGGATTTGTAATGCGACAAATTCTCCCACTGTTAGATGCCCTTCTAGAATGCGCCACGTTCCAATTAAGAGAACAGAGATAGATCCTAAACTTGAGATAAAAGGTGTGAGAGAACCTAAAATTAAATCACTGCGTGAAATGTTCTGTAAAGTATTTAAAGATTGGGCATAAAGCCCTCCATAATGCGCAAGGAATTGATGTTCACCTCCTACGGCTTTGATAGATTCTATCGATTCTAATCCTCCAATCGCATAAGAAGTGAGGCGTCCGACATTCTGACGATAATTGGCATAAGCATCCGAGCGTGCGCGATAAAGATAGCGCATGAGAAATAAATTGAGCAAAACAGTTGAAATGGCAATCAACGTAATTTGCACATCGTAATAAAACATCACGATTGCAAAAATGAAAGCAAAAACCAGGTTTACCACGGTCGGTAACACTTGATTCACTAGAGTATTCGCAACGGCATCGTTTAAGTTAATGCGGCTTGCGACCTCTCCTCCATAACGTTGGATATAAAAAAGAATGGGAAGACGCAAGGTATGCCATACAAAGCGACCGGATAAGAGCGTAGAAAGTTGGATTGAAAGGCGTGTGGTGACCCATGTTTCTAAATAAGTCATCACCGTTGCTAATAAAGTCGTTAACGCGATACCTATCATGATTCCTTGAGCCCAGCTATACACTTTGCTGACCACAATCTTGTCCACAAAGACTTGGCTTAGCACAATCATCGCTAATTGAGGAACAATGGCAAGAAGTCCAATCAACACGGTGAAAAGAAGCGGAGCTTTAAAAAGTTTAAGATATTGCAAGGCATCTGCATGGAGGTTATTCTCACGACGAGATTTCTCGAAGGTCTCTGAAGGCTGAAATGTTAATGCGATGCCTGTAAAAGAAGCATTTAACTCTTCATATGTGATGCGTCTGGGACCACTAGCAGGATCATTGATATACACGTTTTTTTTACTAAAGCCTTCAATGACAAGGAAATGCTCAAAATTCCAGAAAGCAATCAAAGGAAGGGGAACCTGATAGAGATCTTTTAATGCTAAACTATATCCTTCTGATTTTAATCCGATATTCTCTGCGGCACGTAAGATGTTATAAGCATTACTGCCATCACGTGAAATAGAACACGCCACACGGGCTTCTTCCAATGGAAGATGGCGTCCGTAATAGGCGGAGATAATACATAAGCAAGCAGCTCCGCATTCAGTGGCTTCCATTTGAATCACGGTTGGCGTTTTAATTCTTTGGTAGCGTTTTGGATCCGGTAAAGGAATCGAAGCGGATGAAGTTTCTGCCATAATCTGTATTCTGATCTTTAATTAAAGAAAGCTCATTATCTTTCTTAAGCATTTTCTATAAAGAGGTTTTTTTAAATTTTTGCAAAGGAAGCAAATAATAAATGGGGTGCATACTTTCTACCACGATTTTTGCTTCTCCTACAGTACCGGTAGAAATTTTGATAGGAGGACCTTGATCGGAGGTCCATTGATAGCCGGTGGGATCTTGTGGATTTAGGACAGGAAATGCGATAACTTGAGTGACGGGTCGATTATTGGAAAGAAAATGTACAAGATTAGTATTATGAAGGAGATTGCGCATGGCTGGTTCTGAGATGGCATACTGTGAAATATTTTTGACGTGACCAATAAGAGTTCCATATTCTTTTTCATTCACATTTGCTAAAGCTAAGGTCATGGTACTATCGAGATGAATATATTTGCCAAGTTCAGCAGGGAAATAGCCATAGAAGATAAGTTGTTCTGGTAAAGAGAGGGCTTCGGCTTTAATCAATTCTTGCCCTGTTTTCATGACTTCACCCGGATTGACGAGAATTTCTAAAATCCTGCCATCAAATGAGCTGTAAACTTGAGTTTGATTAAGAGTCGTTTGAGTGACTTCTGCTTCTTCCTTTGCTTTGAGTAAAGCTAATTCTTTATTTTTAAGTTCTTCTACACGATAGGGTTTTTTTAAATTGACGCGAACATTGGCAATAGCTCCTTGTTTCTCTTCTAAAGCGATTTTGGTTTCATCAATTTGGCGTCCTGTGTCTTGAACAAGGTTTAAAATAATAAGTCCTTTTTTATATAAATTTTCTCTTTTCTTATATTCGTGTTCTAGAAAGGTGAGTTTTTCATTCAATATTTTGACATCAAACTCTAAAGAAGCTAATTCTTTTTGCATAGAAAGCTGAGCGGCTTCTTCTTCTATTTGGATGCGATGGTGTAGTTGATGCAATTCTTCTGTTAAAGCTTTAATTTTTGTTTGTGTAGTGAGGAATAAGATCTCTTGGTCAGCATTATAAATTTCTGCCACGAGATCGCCTTGTTTGACTTCGTCACCTGGTTGAACAAAAACCGTTTTCAGAATTCCATTCAAATCAGTTTGAATCGTAAATAATCCATGTTGATTGAGAATAATGCCTCTCCCTTGAATTGTCACTTGCACAGTGCCCATGATGGCCCAGAGGATGATGCCAATGATTAAACCCACGAGTATAAACAGCCATATCCACGTTCTAAATGGCACAATTCTTTTAGCCATTTGGTTTAATTGTTGATCAATCAATTGATTAAAAGGAGAGGTAGACACAGGTTTTACCTAAGTGGTTTTTTTCTGTATCTACATGTCTTTGTTATTAAAAGCAAGAAAGACCAAAACGACAAACGACTTTAACGAAAAAAACGACTTTAATGACAAACGACAAAAAAGACTAAAGTCATGCTTGTCGTTTGTCGTTAAGATCGTTTGTCGTTTTGGTCTCTTTAGTTTTTTGAATATTTCGCTGAATATTGACAGACGTTGTTTTACTGGTCTCCGTATTAAAAGGGAGCGTAGTCACTTCTTCCACAAGAAAAGAGCGGCAATCGCTCATGGGAGAAGGGGTAATCAAAGTCCCTGTAAGAAAGCGTAGATTAACAATATTTTTTGCGACAGCGTTTTGCAGCTGCAGATAGGTGAATTCCGCTTGAGTAAGAAAAGTTTCGAACTCTAGCAAAATAAAAATCGTGCTATAACCCGCAATGAGTTTGATTTTTTCATTTTCAAGCAACTTTTGATATTCGTCTACAGCATCTTTGGCTTTCCTTAGCTCTTCTTGTAGAGCCATCTGATTTCTAAGTGCCTCACTAATATCAGCAAGCGCTTGCTGTTTGAGAACCTGTGTTTGCGCTTGTGTTTGCGCCCATTCTGCTTGTCGTTGTCGAATTAATCCTCTTGCTTCATCCTGATAAATAGGAGTAGAAAATACAATGCCAATGGTTAAATCTTTTTGAGGATGCTTAAAATCTAAAGAGGAAAAAAGAGCTTTTGATTTGGAATCCGTCGTAAAATCACTGAACGTTGCGCGTCCCACCACATCTAGCTGAGGGAGCTTAAAATTCTCAGCTCCTTTTAATAGAAGAACATAAATGCCTTCACGTGTAGAAGAGGCCATAATATCAAATCGTTGATGATAAACAGCAGGAAATAAACGACAAAAAAGAGAGGGTAAAGTGGCCGGATCCAACGCACTAGACGGGAAATCATCAATGACTTCAAATGAAGGAGTCGAACAAGGACACGTTTCATCCCATTCGCCCATAGCAAATTTCAAACGCTGTTCAAAAGCATAATAGGTTTGTTCGGCACTCAGTCGAGTCACAATTTGACTAGAAAGTTGAGCAAGGGGCTGCATAATATCAGCTTGTGCCATTTGTCCGCGCTCAATCAAATAGTTCACATTTTCTACAATTTCCTTCAAACGCTTTTCACTTTCTAGCTGAATCTTAATATTTCTTTTAGCTTGCACAGTGTCCCAATAAAGAGAAGTAGTATCCAATACCTGGTTAGAAATGGTCTGTAAGGTGTCATAACGAATGGCATAGATTTGTTGACGATTCGCTAATTCTGTCATCCGATCTAAACTGTAAGATCTTCCTCTTAGCAGAGGCTGATTAATTTCTACTCCTAATTTTCCCATGTTCATCTGTATAGGACAGTTCACAGGATTATTCGTTTGATCGACATCTAAGTTAAACGCAATGCGTGTTCCATTGCGAAAACGTTTGGCGATATCTACATGAACAGTTGTCTCATGTGCTTTTAAATCGGTATGAGAAGTAGGGCAAGGATTACAAGCCGCGTTGTTTGCTGTATTGTTTTGTGTGGTATTTTGAGTTGTGTTTTGACAATTTTGACAAGTGTTTTGTGTGTTATTTTGAGTTGTAGTCGTATTGATACAGGGATTAAGGCCAGGGTTTAAATTTAAACTTTGTCCTAAATTCAAAATGTCATAGGAATCTGTATGATAAACGCTACTGTTAACAGTCGGATCAAAGGGAGCTCCTGAGCTTTGTGCAATACCCTTTTGAATATCAATATTGAAAAGAGAAACGCGTATGGCGGGTTGCTGCAAAAGGTTTTTTAAAATCGCTTCTTTTAACGTCAGGGGTAAAGGTTGCTGCTGCTCTGTTGCTGCAGTTTCTTCTTGCTCTGGCTCTTGTTTTTGTTCTTGATCCTGAGCATTTAAAGCGCAAATTTGCGTGAATAAAATGAGCAAAAAATAAAATTTGCAGCTTTCTAAAAGAGCTTTGAATCTACGCATAAGAAACTTCTAAGATTTAAAGTAAGTACTTTATGCCTTAGAAATTAATTTTAATGCAATATGATCTTGATGAAAATGAGATTAAAGCTAGAATAGCAAAAAATGTTTTTTAAAGGAGATGATATGGTTAAAACTATTGGTTACGCAGCTCAACAGGCGACAACTCCTCTTGCCCCTTTTCAATTTGAGCGTCGAGAGTTGCGTCCGTTTGATATTCGCATTGAAATTTTGTATTGCGGTGTTTGCCATTCTGATTTACATACTGCGCGCAATGAATGGAAAAGCACCATGTATCCTTGCGTACCCGGTCATGAAATTGTGGGACGCATCACGCAAGTGGGGCCGGAGGTCAAGTCCTTCAAGGTAGGAGATCTCGCTGCCGTTGGGTGTATGGTGGATGGATGTAGAAAATGCCCGAGCTGTGTAGAGCATGTCGAGCAATACTGTGAAGAAGGGGCAACTTTTACTTATAATAGTCGCGATAGAGTCGATGGAAGTGTGACATATGGGGGATATTCAACTCAAATCGTGGTGAATGAAGAGTTTGTTCTTCATATTCCTAAAGAATTTAAAGAAAGTGATTTAGCTGGTGTGGCTCCGCTTTTGTGCGCGGGTATTACCACTTATTCTCCTTTACGCTACTGGAAAGTAGGAAAAGGAAGCAAAGTGGGAGTGGTAGGGATAGGCGGGCTAGGACACATGGCGATCAAAATAGCGCATGCGATGGGAGCACATGTGGTGGTATTCACGACATCGCAAAGCAAAGTAGCAGAAGCAAAAAGATTAGGGGCTGATGAAGTAGTGATTTCTAAAAACGCGGAAGAGATGAAGAAACATGCCAACAGCTTAGACTTTATTTTGAATACCGTATCGGTTTCACATAATTTAGATCCTTTCTTAGAACTGCTTAAACGAGAAGGGACAATGTGTTTAGTGGGAGCTCCCGAATTTCCTCATCCTTCACCCAATATTACGCATTTAATTTTCAAACGCCGAAAAATAGCAGGCTCTTTGATTGGTGGAATTAAAGAAACACAAGAAATGTTAGATTTTTGTGCGCAGCATCATATTACATCTGATATTGAGATGATTCCTATTCAGAAAATTAATGAAGCCTATGAACGTATGCTGAAGAGTGATGTCAAATACCGTTTTGTCATTGATATGGCTTCTTTAAAAGCAGAAGCATAATGGATGGATAGACGGGGTTGCATAAACCCCCAACTCTCAGTATCGGATTTGTGCAATAACATTTTAGTAAGTTAAAAGCCCATAATTTATATGGGCTTTTAACTTTGTCTTGAAAAGATTTATATCAACTACAAATTTTAAGGATTGAAATATGAGAAATTACTTATTTCGTTTATTTGTGTTTTTATTATTACTACCCACTATTTCAGCAGTGGCTAAACATCATAGATGTCGTGATCATAGACCTCACGAGGGAGATACATGGGATTACATCATTATAGGAGACGGAACAGCCGGTGCAGTATTAGCGCGTAAATTATCCGATAATTTTAAAAACAAGGTTTTAGTGCTTGAATGGGGAGAGAATCATACAAATGATCCTGTGGTATTAAATCCAAACTCTTCTGCGTCTCGCGATCTTTTGACTTATGACCCCAAATATGCTGTTAATAACATTGTGCCGATTGATTTTGCTTTGCAACCTCAAGAGCAATTTTTTATTTACTCTGATGGTAGAATGTGGGGTGGTAGCAGTGCACATAATGGTTTATTCGCTGTGAGGGGAACACCTAATGTTTATAATCTATGGGCTTTACTTACAGGTAACCCAAGATGGTTCTACAATAATTTGCTACCTTATATGCTAGCATTAGAAAGTTACCGTCCTGATGGCACAATTCCTAACCCAGCCCAGCGTGGATTTTTTGGCCCACTTGGTATTACACAAAGTACTCCCTTAGATCAGACGAATCCCTTTGATGCGGCACTTTCAGCAGGCACATTTGCTCCATTTATTTCGGATTATAATGATCCTTCATTGGGAAATATTGGATTTTCAGCCCATCAACAATACATCACACCGCTTCCAAATAGCCACCGAACATTTTCAGCTGAAGCATTTCATCCAGTAGGGATCATAGTTGATGAAGAAGGAAGAGGCTTAGATGGTAGGCAATTACTCATTCAATCAAACGCATTAGTGAATCGTGTTCTCTTTGACCATCATAACAAAGCAATTGGTGTAGAATATTTGTTTCAAAACAGTGCGGCAGACGTGCGTCAAGTACATGCTAAGAAAAAAATTATTCTTTGTGGTGGTTCAATTTGGACACCCACTATTTTAGAAAGATCAGGGATTGGTAATAGAGAATTGCTAAGAGCTTTGGATATTGATGTGATAGTGGATAATCCTAATGTTGGCGAGCATTTGATTAACCATTACGGTCCTATCGCTTTAGTTGCTGGAACCACATCAGGAACTCCTTACTTACAAGGTTATATAAATGCAGCACCTTTTATGAATAATGATGACGTTCGACGTATTCAAGTTGTAGGGTCAAATGTATCAACGGGAAATCTCAATTTGGTTTCACTTAGCGGAATACTCATTCAGTCGCAAAGCCGGGGTTCCGTGCATATTGTAAATAATAATCCTACTATCTATCCACGTGTCAATTTGAATATGTTTTCAGATGGTAGCGTATTTACGCCAGGTACAGATGCCTATCTAGCAGTGTCATTCTATAAAATTCTTCAACAAATTGCTCTCACTAATCCTGGATTCGGACCCATTATTTCTCCGCCGCCTGCTGTTTATGCGGGTGGTGATACAGCCTTATTAGCATTTGCTCAAGATTTAGACAATTTGTCTGTCACTTATCATGTTGTGGGAACAGCGCGTATGGGGACATCTATCCATGATGGTGTGGTAGATGGTAATCTTCATGTATTTGGAGTTAAAAATTTGATGATAACAGATGTGAGTGTTGAGCCAGTTATTGAAGATGGAAATACTGCTTATGCGGCTTATATCCTTGGCCTTGTTGCTGCAGACATTATTAGTGCAGAAAAAAGGAAAAAAATTAGGAACTAATTGGTAAAACTAAAGAGACATAAGAAATGTTAGATTTTTATGCGTAGCCTCATATTATATCTGATTTGTCATTGATATGGCTTCTTTAAAAGCAGATGCTTAAAAATTCTTTAAGCAAAAAATAATTGTCGTTGAAGAACGATTAAATCACTTTAACTATTCTTCAACGGCAATTCATTATCAACAGACTTCACTTAATACAGTTTGTGTGAATAAAATAGGATGAAGAAACATGGCTTCTGCTAATGCAGCGCCCATTCCCGCATGGGTCCTATGCAGAGGTTCTGCTTTTCCATTGATATAATTGGTGTGGTCAAACATTAAACGGACTGTTGTATAAATGGCTTTTGCTAAGGCGTGTAAAGGACTAAGAGCAACAATTGCCAAAGCAACAGGTACCAAGAAGATGATTTGGCGAAATCCTTTAGTTGCGCTGCATTCATCTGTAAAAGGGCTCCCAATAATATTTCCTATACCTTTAAAAATAGCTTCTCCTAAAAAGCCAATGTCTCTTGCAAGTACAAGAGAACCTTTTGCCAATCCTAAAATGGGAGCAAATACAATTGCTCCATCTCCGCAGCCGTTTGCAATATCATAAAGACCTTCTTTTGCACATGCGTACAAACTTAAGGTTCCTGATACATTAGACATATTTAAACTCATATAATCTCCTTGTTTGTTCGGGGTATTTCTAATGAAAACACCCCGCTTGTTTGTTTTTTTATGATATTAAAATTATGAAATATTTTAGTTTATTTTTAATAAACTAATAATTAAGAAATTAAATATTTGTAATGAATTACTCACCTTACGCAAACTGAAGTTTGGACAATTGTAGCTAATCGCGGCAGCGATCAAAAGTGGGAAGCCCCGCGTGAAGCGAAAGGCCGGTTAGGCCTGTAGCGGAACGTGGGGAATCAATCCATAATAAAATGAGAG
>JASBUW010000033.1 GCA_030147755.1 Parachlamydiaceae bacterium | reverse complement strand
TCGTTTGTCCTTGTCGTTAAGGTCGTTTGTCCTTTTATCTACCAACTGCGTATGATCTACCTCATCATAGATTTGCTTAATGATTTTTGTTATATTTTAGTTGTAAAAATTAAATTAACTAAATTTATAATCTTTATCTTTTCCTTATAACATCATTTTCGTTATACTATTCTTTAATCTGAGTTTTCAGTAGAGATTTTATGATGAAAAAAAGACAATGGTCTGAATGGGCATGGGATGCATGGTGTATAGCTTCTGGAATTGGTGTATGGCCACGCTATATTGAACCGCGTTTATTGACTACCACGCATTTATCTCTTCCTATTCCTCATTTGCCTACCGAATTGATTGGGCTCAAAATTTTACAATTTAGTGATTTGCATTGGAATGCTCAATTCTCCTCTGTTCTTTTGAAGCAGCTTAAATGGAAAATGCAGGTTCACAAGCCTGATATGATTTTTTTTACGGGCGATTTTTTGTGCCGCTCTTGTTTAGAAGAAAGAGAGCAATTGCTGCAGCTATTCAATTCTTTGAAAGCGCCCATGGGATGTTTTGCTGTTTTAGGTAATCATGATTACGCCCAATTTGTTACAGTGAGTGCGCAGGGTGACTATGATGTGGAGAAAACGTCTTCTAAATCTAACATTAGCAAAGGATTTAAAAGACTTTTTCATCCTGTGACCTTAACTAAACAAGTCACGACAAGGGCACAGCAAGTGGGATTGCATGCAGGATTAATAGAGTTATTAGCAGAAACGCCTGTTCAATTGTTGCATAATCAAACGAAATTGGTGTCTTGTAAAGGCACGTGGTTAAATGTGTGTGGATTAGGAGAGTATACATTAGGTCGTTTTGATCCTCAAACTGCTTTTCAGGATTATAATATTCGCTATCCAGGGATCGTATTGTCGCATAATCCTGATACGATAGAGCCGTTAAGACAATATCCGGGAGATATTATTTTGGCAGGGCATACGCATGGGGGACAAGTGAATCTGCCTGGAATATGGAAGCGTTTCACATGCATTGAACACCTAGAGTATAAAAGTGGCCTTAAAGAAGTCGGAAAAAAATGGGCGTATATTAACCGTGGGATTTCAAGTGTGATGAAATTTCGCTGGTTTTCCCTTCCAGAATTAACATTAATTACTCTTCAAAGAGGATAAATATGTCGAATGTGACACCTTTTAGTGTGGTATTTTTAGCGGGTGGTTATGGCGCGCGCATGGGCAGTGCAATCCCTAAACAATATCTTTGCATTCAACAAAAGCCGCTCGCTCTTTATAGTTTCGAAGTTTTTCTTTCTTTGCCTGAAATTCAAGATGTGATTGTTGTATGCGAACCGCAGTATCAAAGTTTATTTCAAACTGCCGCTCAAGCGCAAGGAATTAAAGTGCGATTTGCTTTACCTGGCGTGCGTCGCCAAGATTCAGTGTACAACGGTATTCAGCTTTTAACGGGCAATCCCTTGGTGTGTGTGCATGATTCTGCGCGTCCTTTGATTGATCCTTCTTTAGTACGCCGCATTGTTCAGGCTGCAGATCACTGCGGAGCCGCTGTCGTCGGAGTGCGTGTGAAATCGACAATCAAAGTGTGTGATGGTGCGCAAATGGTGATGACGACTCCCGATCGCAATAGTTTATGGGAAGTGCAGACTCCGCAAATCGTGCGCCTCGCATTATTGCAAGAAGGCTTTCAAAAAGCACAGCAAGAGTCTTTAACGGTAACAGATGATGTGGCGCTTGTCGAATTAATAGGTAAACCGGTGAAAGTGGTGGAAGGAGCTTATCATAACATTAAAGTCACCACACCTGAAGATTTATGTTTAGCGGAGCAGTTAATTGACAAACAAGCAGTGCTATAAACTCACTTTAGCCTATGATGGCACGCGTTACAGTGGATGGCAAATTCAGCCCAATGCGCCTTCTATTCAACAGCACTTACAAGAAGTGTTAGCACAGTTGTTGGAAGGAGAAAAAGTGGCTGTGATTGGCTCCGGTCGCACAGATGCGGGTGTGCATGCATTGAATCAAGTGGCGCATTTTAAAATGAATCAAACATTTGATCCCCATCGTTTGCTTTTAGCTTTGAACGGATTATTGCCGCGTGATATTCGTGTGAAAAACGTTGAGCTAGCCCCTTTAACTTTTCACGCGCAATATAGTGCCATTGCAAAAGAATACCATTATCACCTCTATTTAGAGCGGATCATGGATCCCTTTCGCCGGTTATATTGTTGGCATGTGTTGCGTAAACTTAATCTTTCCCTCTTAGAAGACGCTGCGCAATTGTTTGTCGGCACGCATGACTTTACTTCGTTTGCTAATGAAGCGCATGCGGGAGCCGCTGCGCGCGATGCAACACGTACACTTTATCGCTTAAATGTGTGTCGGGCGCCTGGAGGCGTGCGTTTAGAATTTGAAGGCGATGGATTTCTTTATAA
The DNA here is from genome assembly GCA_030147755.1 of Parachlamydiaceae bacterium. Taxonomy (GTDB): domain Bacteria; phylum Chlamydiota; class Chlamydiia; order Chlamydiales; family Parachlamydiaceae; genus JASBUW01. The sequence goes on along the minus strand of JASBUW010000033.1, from coordinate 10,068 downwards.
AATGGTACGCAACATTGTAGGGACTCTCATAGAAGTTGCTTCGCATCGTTTAACGTTAGCAGAAGTGAAAGCGATTTTTGCCGCTAAAGATCGTCGTTGTGCAGGGCGGGCTGCTCCTCCACAAGGCTTATTTCTCGTGCGTGTCGATTATCCTGCTGACCATCTGCTTTTTGAGAGCTTGTCTAAGGAGCATTCTGATCTGTGATAGAAGTAAAAGTAGGATAATAGCTCACTGGATCTTGGAGGACGCGTGACAGATAAGGTGAATCAGGTGGACAAATGAGAACCGGTTTTGCGCTTGTCCCTAGTAAAGCATTCAGACCACGTGGCGAATCTTCGAAACCAATGACACGGTCATGAGGTTGAGACCACTTCGCAATGGCAATTTGGTAGCATTCAGGATGTGGTTTAGCTTGCGTGTAGTGTTCACGTGTGATCCAATGAGGAATAGTATCTAATACCGGATTATGTTGTCGAATACTGTTAATAAGAGAAACCGCAGAATGGGTCACAACGCAGCGCTTAATATTGGCTTTCTCTAGTGCGATTAAAAGGTCTACGACGCCTGGCATGAGTTCAACCGCCCCTTCTTGCAAGAGATCGAGAAAAATTTGTTTTTTCTCTTCATATAAAACTTGCCAATCAGGATATTTTGCTTGTAAAGCAGGAAATTCGGCATAAATTTGATCGCGCAAATCAGTGGATTTATGATGCGCAGCTTCAGAATAGCGATGAAAGCTCCACGGCAATTGATAGCCATGTTTCGCGCACATCCTGATGTAAGCTTGGTAATGAAGATGTTCAGTATTGACGAGTAATCCGTCAAAATCGAATAAAAAAAGTTGATATTGATGAATCCATTGCATAGCAAACCTTGAGAAAGATTAAGTTAATAGTATAAATTAAAGAGTTTTAAAAACCTAGTAAGAATTAATGAAAACTGTTACTCCTATTTTACTGTTTCTATTAGCAAGTTGTTTACTCATGGGATGTTCCTCCCGTTCTTCCACCACAACGTTGCCTGTTGTGCCTTCTTTAAAAGGGGAATACATTTTTCGTCAGCATGACGAACCGCCTTTACAAATTGATCCGATGGTGGCGCATCAACGTGCTCCGTATCCTTGGGAAGAAGAAAAACTGTGTCATTATCCTAAAATTACCAAAGACTTTTTTCGTTGCAAAGGGAGTGTCTTAAATCCTGTGCGTCTTGTGAAAAAAGAGAAAGAAGAAGTGCGTTATTATGATTGTGGAGGACCGCAAAAGCATAGTTTACCTTTACGGGATCACAAAGAATTTATTTATCCTATTCTCATCGATTTATTGAATGACATTCAGGTGCAAACGGGTAAGCGTGTCATCATTACATGTGGACATTGTTGTCCTGATCATAATACTTATTTAGATCCTTCGCCTGCTAATCAAACATCTAAGCATTTGTTAGGAGCTGAAGTCGATTTCTACGTACAAGGCTTAGAACAGCAACCCGAAAAAATCATTGAATTGATTCTAGCTTATTATCGTGAGCAACCTAAATACAAGGGACTCAAAGAATTTGAAGAATTTAAGCGTTACGAAAAAGGGGATAGCCATGTGAGTACACCGCCGTGGATGAACAAAGAAATTTTCGTGAAGCTAGTCAAGAAGGAAGAGGGAAGAGACTTTGATAATCGTCATGGGTATCCCTATGTAAGTATTCAAGTGCGTTATGATTGGGATTTACAAGAGAAGGTGATTTATACGTGGGATAAAGCATTTCGCAGCTTTCATCGCTGGTAATTTAGCTTTGACAAAATCAATAAAATGCATATACTTTCGGATATTCTTAAGCCGATGTGGCGAAATGGTAGACGCGGTAGACTCAAAATCTACTTCTAGCAATAGAGTGCTGGTTCGAGTCCGGTCATCGGCAATTCACTGGACAAACTCTCTCCAAAGAGAGATTTGTCCGGTTTTTTCGTTTTCTAACACTTTGTTTTTCTGTAAGATAAGCGCAAGAGTAGAGCATCTTCCTCTGCTTTCGTCGTCATGAGCACACTATGTCAATCTCCTTTAGTTCATTCGCAAAACATGTCTTCCAATTCGCTTATTATACTAATGGGTTTCGAGCTATCATAAGCACTTCATCAGCTGAAAATAAATTCGAGATGACAACTTCGGGTTGTGCATTGAGAATTTTTTTGTATAACTTTTGAGCTTCATTATTTGTTCTGGTAGATACTAAAACATGTTTTATAAATGCATCTCGTTGATCTAGTTCTTCTTGGATCAATTTTAAAGATTCTGAAATTAAAGAAGATCCAATTCCTTGCTTTTGTTTTGAGGGAAGAACTGCAATCTGTTCCAATTCCAGTATGACCTCTTTGCGGAAACCACTTTTCTCTATCCACTGCACATAACCTAAAAGCATTCCATCATCTTCAGCAACAAACAATCGAATTCTTGGATAAGCTTCAAAGTTGCAAGAAACCCATTGCTCGGAGTGTAACTGTCGTAAAAATGTTTCTCTATGAATTTTGGCTACATCTAAAAGATCTTGTTGTATCATCGCTCTGACCTTCATTTCCTTTTCCTTCCTTGGTCAAAATAGTTTTGCTGTTCTTTAAGGATATGAAATCTTTTGATAAGCAAATGGACATTTGTAAAAGGATCTTCTTTAGGGTCATCATACTGTTTCAAGACCAATTCCAAAGCCCGTTTGCAAGCTGTGTCAATCAATGGGAAAGTGGCGTTGAAAATTTGCACACCATCTTTGTCGTAATCTTCAAACCCAGGAAGTTTTTTTAATGCTTTCAAAATCTGTTGAGCGGTCCCAAAACCAGATTCACGTATTTGAAAATGGAGATAAGGCCATAATTCAAAACAAGGATTTGATACAATTGGAACAAATTTTTTTGATTTGCACACATGGATAGCCTCTAAAAATGCTGGAAGGTTATTATCTCGATCGAATACGCAAAAGATTTGATCATATTTCACGCCATCTTCCTTTGCTTTTCGTTTAGCGGTGTTCACAATGCTTTTAGGATCTGTTCCATCTCCTTTGCATATATGAACATGTACGCGTAAATTTCTTGCAAGTTCACAAAAATAATCTACTTCTGTTTCTCCTTCACAGACCACTAAATCAAGAGGAGAATAGCGATTATCAGGATTTCGATATGATTTGATAGAGAGTCTTTTTGTCATTAGAAACGAAATTTCCCTATATATGGTAGTGCTCCATAACGTCCTTGTAGATAACCTTTGCCGATTGCTTCTCCTTTGCGAGGTTTGAAATCAAGAAGAGAATAGAGACGCGATCCTTGATTATCGTCTTTTTGTATAAACCACACTTGATCTCTTCTAAATAAATCACCGTCTAGCAAAGAAGTGTCGTGGGTAGTAAAAATAAGCTGCGCATTTTTGGGGTTAGTTTTTGGACTATGAAAAAGCTCTATCAAATATCGGACAATGTTTGGATGGAGATGGAGATCCAGTTCATCCACAAAAAGCACTAATCCTTCGCGTAATGTTTTCAACCAACCACCTGCTTGCCAAAAAAGTCTTTGTGTTCCTTCAGATTCATCCATCAACAAGTCAAAAAGAACTTTTTGGTCAATATCGTTCATTTTATGCTGTGTTCCTACAGCTATTGTTTTTGTAGGTGATTCTCCTTTTTCAATTAAGTGATAGATCTCGATCCCAACATCTGCACATTCCATGAATTTATGAAGCAAAGAGGCTGTGCTAGGATCTTTTAAAAATTCAATAGTAAGACCTAGATTAAAATTAACTTCTTGTGCAGGGCCATTTTTTAGCAAAATGACAAGTTGATCTCTAAACCAAAGAAAAATGGGTTTTAGCTGCTCGCTATTAAATTGCACTGCTGTAGAAAGATATAGAGCATTTGCTCGCGTCATCTGCTCCCAAACTTTATGTTCTCTTTTAAAACTCGGCCCTTGATACCACTCATATGCTTTTGAAGATGAATTCCACTTTCTAGTAAACCAAGTTTGACGATAGTTTTTAGGATATGCGTAAAGCTCTTCGCTTATGATCTGATCTTCATTGAGAGCTACGTAATAAGTGAAACGAACATCATTACACACGAAATCAATAGAAAACTCGCTCGGTTCATTTTGAGATTTTGCATTGAGTCGAAAAGGTTGAAGTGGAATTTTTTGTTTTTCTTGATAGGCCGTTGAAGATGCGAGAACAAACTGCTGTAAGAAAAAAATAGCTCTGATCAAATTGCTTTTTCCGCCAGCATTTGGGCCATAAATCACGGCCGAGCGAACAAGGCACTGACTTTGAGAAAATTCAAATGTATTTGAATCCCTCAGCTCTGACCCTTTGCCTGCCGATAGATTCAAGACCTCTTCTTGCTCGAAAGACCGAAAGTTTTTGACTGAAAATTGCAATAACAAGGGATTTTCTCCTATATATTTCTTGTATTTTCCTTATTTTTGCATATTTCCTGCAAAAAATCTAGATATTTTCATATTTTCTTATTACAATGCAGGAGAATTCAGCTGAAGTGAGAAAGTTATTAATAACAACAAAAACAAAGGATTGAAAAATGTCTGAGCTAAACATCGATTTTTGTTTATCGATTTGCCATTTAAAAGGCTTAACTGCACAAATCTTTAAAATTAGAGCATTTACTTTTTTTTCTGAGACCCGGAGACCCAATTTTTCTAACTCTTGTTTTAGGTCAACAGGAATCTCTAGGAATTCCACAGATAAGGTGCTAACCTGTGGAGTTAAAGCTGTAAGAGCTCAGTTTTCTTAAATGCTTGTTCTTCATGAGAAAATTTTAGAAAGGTCTTCTTGAGGTACTTAGAGCGCGCGATGCTTGTCAAGCATTCTCTTATAGGCCATTCTGGACGAACCATGCCAGTCACAAACAGCGCATCTCCAATTCTCGCTTTCTTCTGCTTCAGGAATCCGTAAAGGGATGGCTTTTTCTCTGTTATGCATGCATTTTGGACAGTAAGCCAAATTTTGATTATTTTTAAGACTTACTTCTCTATAGACTCCTTCTTCTTCATTAAAAATGTAATCATCTTTCAGTCTTAAAAATTCCTCAAGCCCATTTTTCAATTGTTGCTCTTGTAGAAATGCTTGTTGTAGATTTAACATCTCTTGCTTCATGTCTAAAAGTTTTTGTTGGTAAGTGAGCATTTCTTCCTTGTTAGAAGCCTCTGACATTCGTTGTCCAAATTCTTCCATCCATTTGTAGCCACTATAGAAAGCTTTTACAGCTTCAAATCCTGCATTTATTTCATTCAACATGGCAATCCTTTTATATTTTTAGCTCTTTTGAAAATTCGTAGCTGATAAGCTGTAAGGGCTCGGTTTTCTTAAAAGCTTGTTCCTCATGAGAGACTTTCAAAAGCTTCTGTCCGCCATCTGTGTGAGCTATTTTTGCAACAAATTCTAAAATTTCTTTTTCAGAATCTGAAAAAACACTCAAATCAGGTTGTTCCCTACTTTTTAAAATATGATGACCTCCAGAAATCAAAATTCCCTTAGAGAGAAGTAGTTGATAAATGTTTTGGAACTGATCTGGACATGGGCCATATTCTAAATGAACATATCTAGTTCCTGTTATACTCATTCCATATCGCTGAAAATGTTTAAAATCTGCATAAAACAATGCTTTGTTCAAAAACAAAGGACTTTTCGTGAATTCGATCAAATATTTGACAGCTTGCTTAAATAACTCTAAACAAAAAGGTCTATTGCCACTGTAAATATCAGATGAATGGCTTTTCCAATGAACTTCAAGGGCATTAAGTTCTGCATAAGCTTCATCACATTTCAAACGTATATGGTCATCTTGCACGTCCTCTTGAACATAATAAGTTTCCCAACGCTTGATGCTTGCTTCTCCAACCTTTAAATAATTTGCAAAAGCGGTTTGAGACATTCCAAGCGAAGCACGATATTTGATAATCTCCTCAGACGTCAAAAGCTTGTGTTGCTTGCGATATTTATCTGCAGCATTTCTTCGAAGTACATTCATTTGTTCGCCGTCCATTAAAGGTGTCTGACATTTTGTGCAAACAAACGAAGGTACGACGACCTCAACCTCCTCTCCTTTTATCTCAGGATTAAAGCGGATGTTTTTTGACTCAAACTTTTCACAATCACAATTTAGGCACTTCATTTAATCTTCTCCTTTTTGTTCTGTTGAGCGGCTTTGGTGTAGGGAGACGTAATAATAGCGCTCATCCTTCAAAACAAATTTAATATACATTTGCTTAGCACATTTAGGGCTCCACCAGCTAAAGGCCAATAATTCAAGCCCTGCTATTGCTTTCTCATAGGATTTTTGTGGGGGTCTTGATCCCTTGTAATCCTTTGGTGAAATTTCCTCTAACAGCTCCCTAATCAACAGCCAAACATCATTAGTGTCCCCGATGTCTAGATCATTTAACTCGCCAACAGCTTTTGACTGGTTAGCAAATAATCCGTGTTGATTTTTTAAATATTCTTTTGCTTCATTTAATCGCTTGATCAACTCTCGATCCGAAGGGCGTTTATCATGCATGTTATATCTCTTCGTATATTATTATAGTATCATATGATACTGAAATGCAATAAAAAAAATCTATCATATAGATGCTGTTTCTAGTTATTATGAGTATTTATTCTTTTAAAATTAAGGATTTGTTTTGCCGCAGCAAGAAGATCTTTTCTTTCAATTTTCATAAAAAGGAAGTGTTTTTCTAAAACTTATCATACAATAAATTTTTTAAAGAGTTTAAAAAATAGAGGATTCAAGACGAATGTAAATGAGCCCTAAAGAGAATGGAGTCGTATTGAAAATGTGTCCTAATCGTATATCTGAGATTAGCTACTGATAAAAAAAATAATTTCGACTACAGCTAATTATTTACTAATCCTTAAGAAAAGATATGAAGAAAATCGCACTCGAAGAGCATTTTATCACACCTGATTTCCTTCAAGATACTCAAAAAGTCGATTTTGTTACCATGAATCAGGAGTATGCGGCAGATTTCCAAACTCGCTTATTAGATTTTGATGATCTGCGTATCAAAGCGATGGATGAGGCAGGGATAGAAATTTCTGTACTTTCTTTAACCGATCCTGGGATTCAGGGGATAGCAGATACAAAGATAGCAATCGAACAGGCTTCTAAAACTAATACGTTTTTGGCTGAAAAAATCTCTAAAAATCTTAAACGTTTTCGTGGTTTCGCCTGTCTTGCTCTACAAGATCCCACCGGGGCAGCCAAAGAACTAGAATATTGTGTAAGTCAATATGGATTTGTAGGAGGATTGATTAATGGACAAATTCAGGGTTCTTACTTAGACGAGGAAAAATTTCATCCCTTTTGGAAAAAAGTAGAAGAACTGAATGTCCCTATTTATTTGCATCCTGGAAATCCTCAATATGTTTCTGCTAGCTATAAAAATCAGCACGAACTTGATGGTTCACTTTGGGGCTGGACTGTAGAAACAGGTACGCATGCGCTTCGTCTAGTATTCTCTGGTTTATTTGATCGATTTCCTAAGATAAAAATAATTTTGGGTCACTTGGGAGAGACTCTTCCTTATCTTTTATGGCGTTTAGATAGTCGGTGGAATATAATCAAGCATCCAAAAAACCTTAAAAAACCTCCTTCTCAATACATAAGAGAAAATTTTTATGTGACTACTTCCGGAATGTGCTCAAACGGTCCACTCATTTGTGCAATCCAAGAACTTGGTGAAGAACGAGTGATGTTTTCTGTCGATTATCCTTATGAATCATCAAAAATTGCTGCACAATTCATCGAACAGGTAGCTATTGACGAAAAACTATTAGAGAAAATCTGTTACAAAAACGCTCAAAATATTTTAAAACTGTCCTGAAATCGGCACACTTTCTTTGCTAGAGATAATTTTTCTTAATACAGATAACCCCAGGCAATCGAAAGAGAATTGAAACTCTTCTTGGAAGTGAATTTTCCTCCTCCGATTTGTTTGGGCATGTATCCCGATTGATGATTGTCAAAACCATGAGATAAGGTTAAGAAAAAATCATGGTGGTGATAATTGTAATTAGCTCCAAAAGTGACAAGGTCATAGATTGTTTGTCGCCTATAGCTATGGGAGATAATGTAAGGAGATTTTCTGGGTAGCTTGATTCGATGAGAGAAGCCGATACCAAATGATAATTGAGTATTCACTTTATAGCCGAGTCCAAGATTAATAAAAGCGGCATCTTGTAATCCGGCACCCGGAGATTTATTAGAACCTCGCTTGTGGGTATTCAACTTTCCATTAGACAAAATCGTGTTGTTTGAATTCGGTAGATTTCCAAAATCAGTCCAAAGAACTTCCAGGCGTCCTGCAATCCTTTGAGTAAACTGATAGGTAAATCCGCCGCCTACTGTTTCAGGGATGTAATTTTTTGCATGATGAGGCTCATATCCTCGATATTTCCTATATTGACCTACGTAGCTTTTTTTTATAAACGCTAATCCGAAAGTAAGGAATTTATTGATATTCCATCTCCATCCCAAAGCTAATCCAAGCCCATGAGAATGATCTGTTCCATTGTTTGTGACATGTCCAGGAGAAACAGATCTGAGCGGATTATCCGCATTTTGAAAGCCTTTTCGAAGATGGGATAAATAAAAATAGTCTAGTGAAAAACCTAGTGAGTGACTTTTATTAAGCTTTAACGAAAAGATAGAAGAAATGACCTGAGTTTTATCTTCTATAAAAATAGGCGTTTTCCCTGTAATGGGAATAGGTTTTTTTGTGCGTAACTTTATATAACCGGGTGTCGTATAGGCAGCAAGGCTGATCGAGCATTCGTATCCTTTAATTTTTCCGCGCTTATGAATGGCTGCATCGCCTGTAGATAAATACTCAGCCTTGTAAGTCTGATTGATTTTTCCTGGATTAAAAAGAGGATTATTATCCTTGTTGTTAAAGGATAATTTTTGATGAACCAAAAACAATCCAATATCAAAGCGATCTTTAATCCATACGGCATTTGCAGGGTTGACAACACCAGCGAAGGCATTATGGCCGCCTGAAATGGCATTAGGGCGTCCACCAGCCACCATTCCATAAGCGATGCTGCTCATCAAATTCAGAACAAAAATGAGTTTTATTGCCCAGCTAATAGAATGGTTCATAGTTTACCAGATGTTTAAACCGCTCTAAACAAAGCGGTCTATTACCGCTGTAAAATGTCAGATGATTGGCTTTTCCAATGAAAAAAGTCAATAATGCATATATCAAAAGTTCCCAAAACATACTTGTTTCTATTTGTAAATTTTTTTTCTTGATAACAACTAATCTTTCTAGTATTTCAAAAATTATTTTATAAATTAAAAATTCTTTATTATGCCCAACATCAAAGAAGAGGATGGATTATGGTTAGTATAGTCTTGTTTATCTGTGCGATCATCTTTACTATTTGCCATTTGACTTATAAGCGAGAGTGGCATTATCCAAAAGCAGTAGAGGTATTTCTTGCTTACATTCTTTTTTTCAATATGGGACTTATGGGCTTTTTAGGTGCTTATGCGCATGTTTTTATGGGACCAGAAACAGCCCGATCTATTGGGTGGGAGCCAGGAAGTCCCTTCCAGTTTGAGATAGGAATGGCAAATTTAGCATTTGGTGTTTTGGGAATTCTTTGCTACTGGATTCGAGGTCGTTTTTGGGACGCGTCTATCATCGGATGGAGCGTGTTATTTTTTGGCTGTTTTGTAGGACATGTGATCAATTACTACACCGAAAATAATACAGCTCCCTATAACATCGGTCCTTATATATGGTTTTACGATTTACTATTGCCCCTACTTGTTTTAGGGCTGCTTTACAGCTTAAGAGTTGCCAAGCGAAGTTAGATTCTTGCAACAAGTTCGTGATTGGAATTCATCGCATGTTTCGTACAAAGTATGCGATTTTTTTATAAATAACTCACCTTACGCAAACTGAAGTTTGGACAATTGTAGCTAATCGCGGCAGCGATCAAAAGTGGGAAGCCCCGCGTGAAGCGAAAGGCCGGTTAGGCCTGTAGCGGAACGTGGGGAATCAATCCATAATAAAATGAGAG
>JASBUW010000032.1 GCA_030147755.1 Parachlamydiaceae bacterium | reverse complement strand
AAGCAGGAAGAAGTGGTTCTAATATCATCCATTGAACATCGGATAAACCTTCAAATTTACTCATAGTATTAACCTCTAGAGATTATCTCTCTAAAAGACATTATACTAAATTAATGATTTTACTTTACGGATACATTCATATATTATGCTCTTGTAAGGATGTATACAAATGAATTTATTTACAATCAATCATCAATTATACCCTACGAATCTGAAGCCATTAAAGTTTCAAACTCCTCTAGGAAATTTGTTCTTTAACTGTCAGGTTTTTGATGAGTCTTTGTTGACCACTCAACCTACGAAAATAGAGAGTTTTAAATCTGAAAACATTATTTCTTCCTGGATTTCGGATGATTATATCGTTGAATTTATAAGATTAAATTTTGCACCTAAATTGCCATTAGGAATGAAAATAGATGATTGTATTTTTGCTGCTTGGAGAATAAAATCTTTAAGGAAAATGATAGAATGTAATTTTACTTGTAGCTTAGATAGCGATCTAGAGAGTTTTCCTGAATCTGGAGAGGGACTAATTGCTCAGTCATTTGAAAATGAATATTATAAACTGAGCATTGGTACAGAAGACGAAGAATATCTTCAACGACGAGCTGAATCGCAATATTGGTTGCCTAATCACTTTAAAGCTAAATTAAATGCTGATCAAATAAATTATTTGCATAATGGTATAGAAATTACACTCCCAAAATTATTACAAAGTGAGAAATTGCAAATACACTTTATTGCTTCTTGGTCTTCAAAAAAGAATCCGGAAATTTCTACTTGGTATGCTGTAGATCAATCACCAGAAGAAATCGCAGAGAAAGCGGGCATTAAATAGATAGATAAAATGCATTTTACTTTTATGTGTGAATTTTAGACGAACCCTTACTGCCTACTCTTATAGCCTTGACAAACTTTCACTCTTTCTCTAAACAAATGTGTATGCTTCATTATTTATAAATTCTAATGATCTTTACAAAGCTCTATGCCTTAAGTCGTCTACATTTATGCGATAAATGTCGCTTTAGGCTGATAGCCATTTTTGGATGTTACAGTTTGAGATTAAATTTGCAATAATATCGGATTTAGCCGTGATTCCTCACCATAGTTCAGAATAATACATTTTCTGATAAGGGGGTCCAAGGCAGTGTAGAATAATGTGATGTCGAGCTTTCAAATTAGTTACTTGTTTCTTTTTTCCGTCTATATAAACTAAATGTAGCCCAAGAAAACAAAAAAATATCCAGTGAGCCGTTGGATTTTGCGTGGGTTTCTTTTTCTGATCTAAAAAGTTCTCACCACTTTCCCGTAATTTTCTACGGATTTTGTATTCTAGTGCTGCATACACTAAAAGGCATAATGTCATCACCATAAGAAGGGCTTCTATTCTTTCCGGTTTTTTTAAAAAAATAGCTGAAACTAAAAAATCAGGACTTTTAAGAAATCGAAATCCTCTTTCTACGCTTTGTTGAGACTTATACGTTTCAAGAATCTCTTGGAGTAAAAAGGTAGCTTGCTTATCATTAGTTGCAAGGATGAAAAAGCCTTTATTTTTCTCCATCGATTGTTTATTTTTTAAAGAAGATGTCAGACAAGCTCTTATTTGATAGCCGATTTTAATTGAAATAGATCCTTTTCTTGGTCGTCCAACTGTCGGATACTTTTGTACTTCTACTATCTCAGGTTCACTAATCTGTAAATACTTATACTTCTTTATTTCTTTTTCATAGTGTTTTAAGGCATCTTGACGACAACTATAAATTTCTTTTGAAAACTTTAGAAATGCTTTTAGTTCTTTTTCTGATCCTTTGCTATAATTTTTAATCAAAGTTTTACTTTCTTTTTCGTAAGCTGATTGACTAAAAAATACAGCCCATCTTTGAGCAACATCCGCATATGTTACAGAAAATTCTTTGGCATAGTATCCATTACCCAAATTTGTCATATGATGACGCTCACATTTTGCAATATGTTCGCTGACGATTTGAATTTGACT
>JASBUW010000203.1 GCA_030147755.1 Parachlamydiaceae bacterium | reverse complement strand
GTTAAAGAAGGTAAGCTGGCCGTCTCGGCCTGTTTCTCATGCAGCTTAAATCGGCTAGATTGCAAAATTGGTAAGGGTGATGGAAAATCGTTAATATTTAAGCTGCATTAGAAACAGGCCGAGACGGCCTGATTACCTTCTTTACCTTGACGAAAGGAGGGGATCTGAACGGTTACGTTTTTGCGTTTGGATGCTTGCCAGATAACGATGCTCCTCTGTGCTCTCTGTGTACTCTTTGGTTTATTGATTATTTAAACCACAGAGTACACAGAGGAGAGAAATGAGATTCTAAACAGCTTCTTTGACTTCTGGGACAGCTGTTTCTATTGTTTTAGCCACTTTACGGGCAGCTGAACGTCCGGCAGTTGCTTTTCTGGAAGAAGCCTTTTTGTGGCTCTTCGCTTTAGGTGGCTTTGCATGATGCTCAGCATGATGAGACGCTTTTTTATCCTTAGATTTAGCTTTGGAAGCTGCCTTTTTAGGATGAGAACTAGCTCGTGCTTTTTTTTGCATATTTGCAAAAGGACGATAGATATCTTCAAGCAGGTCTGATCCGGCTTTAGGAGCCAGTAAAAGCGCTGTTGTCACACCTACTAATCCTCCCGCTACGCCGCCTATCACGAGATTTCTATTAATCATCTCTGTGGTTTCAACAGCATGATGAGCGATATCTTTGGCATGCTCTACTAAATTTTGACGGCTTTTTTTAGGTAAAAGCAAGCTTGTTAGAGTTCCAAGAATCCCTGCAGCTACTGCCGCTCCAATTAACAGGTTTGAATGATCTTTTTGATTCGACATGGAAGCACTCTCCTAGCTTAACGTTTATTTTGCAAGCCTCTCCACACACGGAAACCTAAAGATGCCCAATCCATGACATCATGTAAATGGTTGTTATTCACCATTTTTTTAGCGCGATCCACCCATTCTTCCGTTGTATCTTCCACATCTTCTGTTAATTCGTCTACTACGTTTTTGGCTAAATCTAACCATTTATTTGTTCTAGAACGTGCTTTTTTAACAAAAGCTCTACCTCTTTTAGAGGCATCATCCATCATGTCGTGTGTTCTTTCGCTCACATCATGATAAGTCTCAGCAATATCGTGTCGAAGTTCGTCACCAGGCTTTGGAGCAAGTAAAAGACCTGCTACAGCACCTAGAATTCCTCCGGCTAATCCACCAATCAATAGATCTCGGCAACACTCTTCATCTTCGTCTTCATGTTGCCATGCTTTAGCACCACTTGAGATACTATCCATAGCTGATTTAGCGCGACATGCCCAGTCATCAGTACGGCATCTGACATTTTTAGCAAAAGATTTTCCTCTTTTGGATACTTGATCCATCATATCATGTGTCTTTTCTGAAAGATCACAATAAGCATCGCAAAGGTCTTGACGTAAACGTTTACCAGCCTTTGGAGCCATTAATAAGGCAGCAACAGTTCCTACTATACTTCCTACTGCTGCTCCAACTAAAAATTCTCTGGAATGCATCTGATGTGTCATTGCTTGTCTCCTCTTTTCTTTAGTTTTTGCCATAGGCAAATGCCCATGCCTGCTAATTCAAGAATATCCGCAACTTTAAATATTTCCCGCGCTGGTGATGGTCCTTTTTCGCCTGTAGAAGCATGGACAGCTTCATGTGGAGGTTCTTCATCTGAAGAATCATTTACTTCTTTTTTAAGAAAAAATGTTTTTTGTTCTAAAAACTCCCCTATATTAGCAACAGTAGCAAATACAGAATTTAATTTTGCAACTTTGCTTTTGAAATCAGTACTTATTTCGTTTGTTTGTTCAAGCGTTTTTTTTGCTTCACCCCCTACTTCATTGAGCTGTTCGCGCACTTCAACCAGCGTTTGATCTACTTGACCTAATGTCACTTTTAATGCAGTGATAAATGTGATGAGATAGATCACAAGGGCAACAAACGCAATTGCAATCACGGCTAAACTGATTTCAATGATCATGCCACTCTCCTCTCTTAGAGTGTCTCTCAATAAAAGCTTCTACCTTAATTAGAGGGGCTCCTTTACTCTAACTTCAAACGATCGTCAATTTAAGTCAAGCATTAATTCAAAAATTTGAAGAGGACTTAATTCTAGCATAAGCAAATTGAGAATCTTGATCAGGAGGAATGACTCTAACCTGAAACCATACCCAAAACAAACTGATTAGTATGACAGAGAAATTGACTGCAGAAAGCATAGGCAATGTAATAGGACCTAACCCTATATCTACTTTATCTAAGCAGCTTGGGCCGGCTCCACATAACTCTATAGGCTGCCAAGAGGGCACTTCTTGAATCGCCACTTGATAAACTGCAATGAGAAGACCTAAAGCCACTTGAGGCATAATATAAGGGATCACAGCATAACATTGACGATACACCGCTATGCCTAAGATAATCGCTAAAGGGTAAAGACAAATACGCTGATACCAACAGAGATGACAAGGTTCAAGATGACGCATCTCACTAAAATAAAGGCTTCCTATCATTCCTAAGCAGGCCAATATCCACGCTGCATAGAACGCAAAAAATTTTCTCATGATTTATTTCCCTTTTGTTGACGCGCCGATTCAATCATTTTGCGTATATTTGCATAACTCATATCGTCTACTTGCACCCCATTGATATACAAAGTAGGCGTGCCTAGTTCTCCCTTCATGATTTTCATTCCATATTTCGTATTTTTTTCAATTTGAATACGGTGTCCTTCTCGCGCTATACAATCTTTCAAGCTTTTGAGGCGTATCGCAGGACTCGTTTCTTTTGCAAATTGCTCTAAATTTTTTTCTGTCGCCCAATCGAGTCTCTCAGAAGGCTGCTTAGCATACATATGCTCGACATAAGAAAAAAAGAGAGCGTCATTAGGATATTCTTCATCTTGATTATAAACACACAACCAAGCCACAGCGGCCGGCATCGAGTTAGGAATGAAAGAAACAGGAATAATCGTATAGAGAATTTTATTCGTATCAATAAAGTCTTTCTTAATTTTGGGAAAAATATGATTCGTAAAATTCTTGCAATCTGGGCATTTGGGTTCTTCAAAAATCACTAGATGCACAGGAGCTTTCGAATAACCAATCGTAGGTTGCCCTTTTGTGTCCAACTCAATAGCAGTTGACAAAGGGGCCGGATGTTGATGAAAAAGCACTGCGGATAAACCCATTAAAGCCGCAAGAGTGACTAAAACCAGCTGCTTAGAATAACGAAAATCCATAAATTATTTCCTTATGATAGGCATAAAAGTAGGAAGACCTTTTCTCAATAAATGATATAAAATTTGTCTATGACATATTTTGCGTATCCATGTAAACAAGAAAAGTTAAAATTGACAAATTTATTATACTTTTATAACATAAATTTAATTTGCAGTTTTAATTTCAAATTAAGGAGATAAAATGTATACAATTTCTTTAATTGAACCAGCAGATTTTAAAGCTAAGGCTGAAGTTGTAGGATTCTTTTTAGAGCATCAAGGAAAAATACTCGTTTTGCATCGCCAAGAAGATACAACTCAAGGTAATACATGGGGAATTCCGGGGGGCAAATTAGCCAAAGGTGAAACAGTCATTGACGCTAGTATCCGCGAATTAATCGAAGAAACAGGTTATCATTTACCAACAGGCAATGTCGATTATTTAACGAAAGTGTATATTAAATATCCGCATCACTTTGATTATGTTTATCATATGGTACGTGCACCTCTTAAGCAAGATCCTGGACATGTTAAAATCAATTTTAAAGAGCATAAAGGCTTTACGTGGGTTACTCCTCAAGATGCTTTAAAAATGAATTTGATGTTGGCCGAAGATGATTGTATTAAACTGATCTATAAGGTGTCATAGAGGCAACATCAGGATCAGGTCTGGCATTTTGACATTTATTGTTTGTGTATAAAAAGGTCAACAATGCGAATTTGTTCTTCTATTTCGATATTTCATCATGACAATTTATTTTTTGATTGCTACAGTATTTTTAGGTAACAACTAAGAGATGTTATGGAGAAACAAATTCCTTTTGAGTGGCTTTATCCTTCTTCGCTTGAACAAGCGACAGCCACTCAGCGTGAGCTAGCCGAACGCCTCATTCTGCATGATGATTTTTCTTCTTCTTCTGCATGGATAGGCGGCATGGATGTGAGCAACAATTTATATGATCCCCAAGCTCTCGTTTACGCGTCTGCAGTTGTTTTAAACCAACGTTCTTTAATTTTAGAAGAACAAGCGGCTGTTGCTCAGGTGCAAAAATTTCCTTATGTGCCCGGTTTTTTAGGATTCAGGGAAGCGCCGGCTTTAGTAGCAGCTTTTAAAAAACTGACAACACAGCCTTTTCTTTTCATGGTAGATGGTCATGGAATCAGCCATCCACGCCGTTTAGGGATTGCGAGCCACTTAGGTGTGTTGTTAGATATTCCCACGATTGGAGTGGCTAAAACCATTTTAGTGGGTCAACCGGCTTCTGAATTAGGGGACGCTATAGGAGATCGCGTTCCTCTGGTGTGGAAAAAACAAACGATTGGAATGGTCGTGAGGACAAAAGCGCGCTGTCGCCCTCTTTTCATCTCTGTGGGTCATCGTATTTCATTAGAATCAGCTGTAGAATTAGTATTAAGTTGTGTGACGCGTTATCGCCTGCCTGAAACTACTCGTCATGCGCATTTAGCAGCTAATGCTTATCGTAAAGAAGTCAAACAATTTGAGGAACAATAAAATGGATGTCAAAGAACTCTGGGCTAAGGAATATCAGCAATCAGGAATTCCCTCCTCCTTTAAAATAGAAGCCAGTCATGCGGTGACATGGTTCGGTGAATTCTTACAAAGCAAAAATTGTACACAAGGTCGTTTATTAGATTTAGGCTGTGGCAAAGGGCGTAATGCTTTTTATATGGCCACACAAGGATTTAAAGTGGATTGTTTAGACTTTGTGGAAGAAAATGTGAATTACATCCAAAGCAAAGCGCAAGAAATGAATCTTTCTGTGATTCCTTGTTGTCAATCAGCAACAGACCCTTTGCCTTATGCTCCACATACATTTGATGCGGCAATCGATATTTTTAGTTATAAGCATCACGTAGACGCCCAAAAAAGAAATATCTATCGACAAGAGCTTCATCGCGTTTTAAAAGATGAGGGCTTCTATCTCATCAGTTTAGCTTCCTATCGAGATGGATTCTATGGAGCTTTAAGAGAAGATCCTCAACAAACGCATGCTGCTGTGACAGATCCTTATAATCAGATTCCGTCTGTACTTTTTTCTTTAGAAGACTTGATCCGTGAGTTTTCTCCTCATTTTCATTTAGTCCAATCTAATGAAAGGCATTCGACTAGTGAAATGCACGGAAAGTCTTATCAACGCGTGATCTTAGAAGCAATCTTTGCAAAGAATGAGTAATTGCTCATTAGCACTTCAGAAAATATCAAATATGAAGAAACACTAAAGATGGAATATCTCACTATCTGTATTGCAACTCTACTTATTTCAATCATCACGCTCTTTTCAGGATTTGGACTTGGCACAGTCTTAATGCCTGTTTTTGCCATATTTTTTCCCCTGCCTTTGTCAATAGCATCTACAGCTGTCGTGCATTTAGCTAATAACATTTTCAAAGCTATGCTTGTTGGTAAATTAGCTAACCGGAAGGTCGTCTTGAAATTTGGAATTCCAGCAGCATTAACTTCTGCTTTAGGAGCTTATTTGCTAGGGGTTATATCTATGCGGGAGCCAATAGCCGCCTATCAAATACAGGGCCATGAATTCAAAATCACGATGATAGGATTATCGATAGGATTAATAATCATTTTATCTTCATTATTTGAGTTGATCCCTAAGCTGTCCAAACTGTCTTTTTCTCCAAAATTTATTCCATTAGGTGGTATTCTTTCTGGATTTTTTGGAGGCATTTCTGGGAACCAGGGTGTTTTGCGTTCTGCCTTCCTAATCAAATCCGGATTAAATAAAGAAGAGTTTATTGGAACTGGAGTTGTCTCCAGTATACTAGTGGATATAGTTCGCTTAATTGTTTATGGGTGGACTTTTTTCTCTAAAAAATTTATTGGAGCAATTCCTAATGAGATGCTTGGTCTTTTGATCGCCGCTAGCTTCACTGCATTCATCGGCTCTTATATTGGGTCGCTATTGATTCACAGAATAACGTTCAAAACTATTCAACTCATTGTGGGCGTCATGTTGTTGATGTTAGGAACAGCTATCTCTTTTGGATTGGCTTAAAGTTATACCATTTCCAGAAAATAACATCATAATTGAACTGCGTCAAAGCTCAATTATGATGTTATTTTCTGGAAATGGTATAATGGTGTAAGAGGTTGTCTTTCTTTCAAACTTTCACAAAGCTGAGGTCTGCGCTAAAAAATTAAGATTGTACGGTTTCCAATTCTAAATTACCCGCGTCTGCAAAAAATTGACGGCTTTCTTTAATGACCTCTTTAGCAAGTCCTATCACTCCAATCAAATTCGTCATCAACATTAAGGAAATGGAGATGTCCGCTAAACGCCAAATCATATCCACATGAATCAATGCTCCCACTGGAATCAATGCAATATAAATATATTTAAAATAGCTCGCATAGTGGGCTCCAAATAAAAATCCCGCCGCTTTCTCCGCACAATAAGCCCACGCTAAAACTGTCGTGTAAGCAAATAGAATTAAGGCAATCACCACTACATATGCACCTATGACATGTCCAAGTCCTTCTTGAAAAGCATGTGTGACCATATTGGTACTTTGTAAAGCTGTCTCTTGCCACACACCTGTCACCAATAACACTAAACCTGTTGTTGTACATACAATCATCACCAAGAATGGAGCCACTAAAGTGACCACTCCATCAATAACAGGATTCGTTGTTTTAGCACTCGCTTGCAAAATAGGTACAATTCCAGTTCCTGCATCTGTTGCAAATAATCCACGATCAAATCCTGATGAAATTGCTTTGACCGCACTAAAACCTACCACACCACCTAAAGCAGATTGAGGATCAATCGCAGCGGCTAACATGAGTTGAAATGCAGGTAAAATTTGATCAGCATGCAATCCCAAAATGATAAAGGCTGTCCCTAAATAAAGAATGGCCTTCACAGGCACAATAAAAGAGGCAAATTTAGCTAAACGCTGCAATCCACCCAAAAGCACGACACCTACTAAGAGGGCCATGATGACTCCACAAAGCAAGGGAGGTAATCCTATTTTTTGCAAAGGTAACATCACAGAATTGACTTGAGCAAAATTTCCGACTGTCACTGCTCCTAAAATAGTGAATGCTCCAAACAACATCGCTAAACGCTTGAATCCTAATCCATCGCGCAAATAATACATGGGTCCTCCCACATATTCCCCCGCTGAATTTTTTTGACGATATTTCACTCCCAAAATGCAACTTGTATATTGAATGGCTGCACCTAAAAAAGCCATGACCCACATCCACACTAAAGCGCCGGGGCCTCCCATCGTGATGGCAATGGCCATTCCTGAAATATTGCCCGTTCCAAAATTGCCCGCTAAAACAGAAGAAATCGCTTGATAATGACTAATATTGCCGTGGCTTGATCCGTCTTTTTTTAATAAATAAGAGAAACTCATCTTCAATTTCGAAATTTGTACACCTCGTAAGCGAATCGTGAGATAAATTCCCAATAAAACAATCGTGGGAAATACAAAAAAGAAGGTAAACACCTCATTAAAATTAATGAGCAAAGATTTTAGCGTCGCATCCATGTCTCGCATCCTTGTTAATTTTTAAAGAAAAATAGTGATAAATTTTAGATAACCGAATGAATTCCTATGCGCCTAAGGCGCGGAACGGGAAGAGACACTGAAGGAAAAGAACGAAAAGTGATTAAACATCAAAATAATACCTGATATAGTAAATTCTTATTGTAGTAGAACTATTCATTTAAATCGACTTGAATTTATTTTTAACCAGAGTTAACGCATTTTTAGTGGACAAAAGGACAACCGACACTAAAGACAATAAGGACCTTAAGGACAAAGTGGACTAGGGCGTATAGGGTGGACTCCAAAAATTGGACAGAATTTAAGGTTCGTTTTGTCCTTTTATCCACTAAATGCGTTAACTTGTAATTTTAACCTTTTGCTATGCTCTATAAACATGAATTAACAGCTTCTCACTATGGCCAAAAAAATTATCAATGGGAAACTGCGCACCTTCCCCCTTTTGATGAACTAATCATTTCTTGGAACGCTCAACGTCCTCTCAAAGGGCAATATGTGATTCTAGCAAGTGTTTATATCGAAGATCATTGGTCTCCTTGGTTATTGTACGCTGTGTGGGGGGATCGCTATCAATATAGTTTTGAAGAAAAATCTTCAAAGATGCCTGTGCGTTGTGTTCAAGATCAAATCGAAATATTAGCCGGAAAAGTGGCGACCGGTTTTCGTTTATGCGTTAAAGCATATGGTGAAGCAAATTTACAAGATTTTTATCGATTTTATTGCTGTGCTTCTCTTCTGCAGCAACCTTTACCATCCTTCTTTTTGCCTACTCTTCCTTTTATTCATTTAGACGTATCCGGATTATCCCAACTTAACTTACGCCATCCCCGCGCAACCAGCTTTTGTTCGCCCACTTCTACCACAGCAGCACTACGTTTTATTTTGTCTCGTTCTGATTTAAATCCTGTATCCTTCACTGAAAAAGTCTATGATGCAGGTTTTGACATCTATGGTCATTGGCCTTTTAATGTCGCTCAAGCCTTTGTCACATTAGGCCCGCAAGGACATTGTTGGTGTGAACGCGTCACAGGATTTGAGGCGATTGTCCCCTATTTACAAAAAGGATTACCTGTTGTAGTGAGCGTAAAAGGACACTTAACAGGCAGTTTGATGCCTTATACCAATGGTCATTTGATTGTTGTTAAGGGATATGATCCCCATACTCAGCGTGTTTTATGCATGGATCCTGCGTTTCCTTCTGATGTTGACACCCATCAAGCTTATTCTTTTGAAGAATTCATGCAAGCTTGGAGAAATCGCCGTTATTTATCTTATTTATTTCACAAATGCTAACAACTTTATTGATTATTAACAAAAAAGTTGAAAATAATTAATAAATTAAATAAAATCAATTTAGTTTAAAAAAAATAAAAGGAAATTATATGATTGATTCCCCCGTAAAAGTGAATCCCTTTATTCCTCTGATGGAAGACATGGAGAAAGAAGCCCCACAAGTAGCGCCTAATAAACAAGCATTTGGATTTAAAATTCCTGCAGATCGCGATGAAGGCCATCCTAGCATGTATGCTTTAGGAGTGGTGGTCACTGTCTTATCAGCGGGAGCGTACATTGCGCCTTTTTTTATTACTTTTCCTTTTGCAGCGGCTACTCAAATTGTGGCTTTAGGGGTCTTAACAGCCGTTAGTTACGGAATCATTAATGATCAAATTGCTTGTCGACAGTGTATTCATTATTTTACTGTTGGTCATACATCCATTCATAAACGCTTATTAAAGACAGATGATCCGACTTTAAACGGTATTGTATGGGGAATTCATGCCACATGGGGCTTAGGACTAATAGCAGGTGTAGGCATGGCGCTTGCCGCTAGAGCCACAAAGATGGCCGCTTTAAGTGCTTTGCATTTGACTCCTATCGCTATTCTTCTTGTGATAGGAGCTTGTACCTATGCTCATATCAAAAGTAAGCAAGAAGAAAGATACTGGGCAGATCCAAAAAGAAAGCAAAGGTTAGATCGCTATTTTAGACGAATTATTCCTGCAGATCCTGGATATCATGAAGTTGAACTAAGACGTGTTCCAGAAGAAGCGCGTGTCGCTTACATGGGTGTTGGAGCAAGAAATGCGGCAGGCTATACCATCATGCCTTGTGCAGCAATTGCTATCATGATTGGTTCTTTGGCAGTGCGTACGTTGCTATAGAGTGTTTATAGGACGTCTGAACCAGCAATTAATGGACCTAAATAGGACCTGATGGACCAAAAGGACATAAAGTGCATTAGAAATGGCTAACAATTGGTTGTTTTACTTTGTCCTTTTGGTCCATCAGGTCTATTTAGGTCCATTAATTGCTGGTATAAGCGGCTCAATTACCGGGAACCAAATTAAGTTTTAGCAAAGCTTCATTGAAAGCTTTGCTGACTTCTTCTTCATCACAACAAATAAAATTAACGTCTAAATCTTTTAATAATTGTTGATCCTCCTTATAACATATACGCGCTAAAATGGGAATTTGAGGATTGAGATGACGAGCCGCTTGAATGATTTTACTTGTTGCGATCACGTCAGGTAAGGTAATAATCAAAAGACTAGCTGTCGTTAACTTAGAGATTTCTAATAGAGCTAATGAAGACGCATCACCA
Source organism: Parachlamydiaceae bacterium (assembly GCA_030147755.1). Classification (GTDB taxonomy): domain Bacteria; phylum Chlamydiota; class Chlamydiia; order Chlamydiales; family Parachlamydiaceae; genus JASBUW01. Next base: position 7,272 of record JASBUW010000203.1, on the reverse strand, counting down.
TAAACAGCTTCTCGATTTTCTTCTATCAATTTCGTAATCGTATCCACATTATAGTCAATTACTAAAGGGAGAAAGCCATTATTTTCTAAAGTTTTGCTCATGTCTTGTCCTAATGGTCCGAATCCTACAATCACTGCTTTAGGAAGACCTGTATCTGCTTTAATATGTTCGCGCCGTTCTCCATCGTCAGGCCCTTTACCGAAGTATAATTTAAGGCAATCTGTAATTTTAAATAATAAAGGATTAATGGAAATAGACACCAAAGCACAAGCCACAATGATATCAAACCCCTCGTCAGGTAAAACATCAAATTTAATCGCCTCTTCTGCCAAAATGAAGGAGAATTCCCCAATTTGCGCTAATGCCAAGGCGATCGTTAAACCTGTTTCCCAAGAATACCGCAGCAACAAAACAATTAATAGAGCAGCTAGAGGTTTGATAATTAAAATAACAAATAAAACAGAGGCAAACAAAGCAAAATTTTCTACGATGGCCATAGGATTAAATAACATCCCGACAGATAAAAAGAAAATCACCACAAAGGCATCTTTCATAGAAGAAGCATGTACAGAAGCTTGATGGCGCACATCTGTTTGTCCAATCACCATCCCTGCTATAAAAGCGCCTAACGCAATGGAAGCTCCAAATAAAAAAGCCGAACCTGTCGCAATCACAAATGTCAATGCCAGCACAGTTAACGTGAACAATTCATTTGAACGTGTGCGTGCAATTCGCACTAAAATATACGTAACAATTTTACGTCCCAGCGTAAACATCACGGCTGCTAAAATGACAAATTTCACCATGATCATGACAACAGATAAGAGAATGTCTTGCATGGATACGTAAGAGCCCTTCAAGAAGTCCACAATGGTCGGAAGCAAAATCAATGCGATCACAGTCAACACATCTTCTACAATTAACCAACCAACAGCAATATGTCCTTGAGGTGTATCTAAAAGATTTTGATCGGAGAGAACTCTTACCAAAACAACTGTACTTGCCACACCAATGGATAATCCTATAATGACACCCGCTTCCCAAGACCATCCAATCCCATGAATGAGAATAGCAGCTGTTGTAGAGGCAATTAAAGTTTGTCCAACGGCACCCGGAATCGCAACGCTTTTCACATTAACTAAATCTTGCCATTTAAAATGCAATCCGACTCCAAACATCATTAAAATGACACCAATTTCTGCTAACTGCTCGGACACCACTAAGTCAGCTACAAATCCCGGAAAAAAAGGTCCTATGGCATAACCGGCGAGCAAATAACCTAAAATGGGAGAAAGTTTAACGCGTTGCGAAAGATAGCCTAAAATGCTTGCAAGAGTAAATCCCACTGTCAAAATATAGACAATTTTTAGATTATACGTTTCCGGTGTTAAGAGTGGCGACGTAAGGAGTGATAACATAATCCATATCTCATGAGTCTAAAAAATTGACGCTTAAATTTATCTCTATATATTTTAATGATATAATTAATTATTTATTTTTTAGACAGACCAAGATTGTCTATTTTATAGGAGGTAAGCAGAATGGCGTGGTTTTGGTTGATTTTAGCAGGCATTATGGAAATTGGATGGGCCATTGGAGTTAAATATACAGAAGGATTTTCTAAATTAATCCCCAGTGCTTTGACCATTTCGGCAATGATCGCCAGTCTTTATCTCGTTTCTTTAGCTCTTAGAGAGATTCCTATGGGGACGGCTTATGCGATTTGGACAGGAATTGGTGCCGTCGGAGTGGCGGTCATGGGTATTCTATTTTTTGGAGAGTCTCGCGACTTATTACGAGTGATTTGTATTTTGTTGATTGTGGTGGGAATGGTAGGGCTCAAATTCGCTACCAAAATGGCTTAATGATAAATCTCCCATTTGTTCCGTTCTGTGCTCTCTGTGTTCTCTGTGGTAATTTATTAAGTTTTACCACAGAGAACACAGAGAGCACAGAGAAGAAAGAGAAAAAAACCATTACGAATGTTTCTTATTTACTTCTAACATCTCTTATACTACGTCATATAGCCTATGTCTAATAGGCGCTCTATAACCTAAGTTATTTCCTCTTTGGTGATGCGCTTCAATACATGTATAAAATAAGGTATAAGCCACTACAGACAGTCCAATTACAGTAGCAGCCACTTTAAACTCAACTTTCGGAAAGTCGATAAATTGAGTCAAATGATTAAATCCTACAATGGCTCCTGTTGCACTTGCTGCCATACGCAGAGCAGCTGTTAAAGTATCATATACATAGAATTCATTTAAACAACTGGATAAAAGTCTTTGCGCAATTCGATCAATGACAATAAATAAAGCACAACAAACTGTTAAACTGTTCAATTCTGCGGAATTTTCATGGAACAGAGAAGTTATATTCTTCCAATCAAGCTGTTGGACCAATCGACCACATAAATGACCTACAGCTGTAAAAGCCACAATGTCTAATGTACGTTGATAAATCTCTTGAAAAGTAACTTTAGCCATAATACCCCTTAAATAGTTAATAAAACATCAAATCATACTACATAGATGCATTAAATCAAATAAAAATATAAAACCAATTAATTAATCGATTAATTTTAATACATTACCTCATTTTTCTCATTTTTTGTAAAAAAATAGGGCAAAATAAACCTAAACCAGGTAAAATAGCTATCATTTTACCCTATTTATGCATCAAATCCCCCTATTTAAGGTTCTATGCACTCTCTTACAACTGATTACTTAAAAGCATTAGCCTTCTCATCTAAAGAGGCTTCTACCTTGCGCATGATTGGAGAATATCAGGGCAAGCAAGAATTGTATTTCAAACAATCGCCTGAAATTCTGAAAGGACTCCAACAAGTAGCTGTCATTGAATCCAGCGAATCTTCGAATCGTTTAGAAGGGATCACTGCCCCTCACCATCGTATTGCCGATCTGGTGCTCAAAAACACAGCTCCGACGGATCGTTCTGAGCAAGAAATTGCCGGTTATCGCGATGCGCTTCAGCTGATTCATCAATCTGCAACTCATATGCCTTTTTCCTTAAACATCATTTTACAGCTGCATACGTGGTTGTATCGTTACTTGCCTACACCTGGTGGACAATGGAAAAAGAGTGACAATGAAATCACGGAAATCCATCCGGATGGTAGAAAACGCGTGCGTTTTGTGCCTTCCACCGCTTTTGATACACCACTCTCCATGGAAGCTCTTGCGGAGCGTTATAAAACAAGTATTGAAGAATGGCATCAAGAGCCGTTGATTATTATTCCAGCTGTGATTTTAGATTTTTTATGCATCCATCCTTTCCGCGATGGTAATGGACGTACAGCGCGCTTACTCACTTTGTTGTTACTTTATCATTTTGATTACCAAGTTGGACGTTATATTAGCTTGGAAAGAATTTTTGAAGAATCCAAAGAAACTTATTATGAAACATTAGAAAAAAGTTCTCAAGGCTGGCATACTGGTGAGCACAACATTATGCCTTGGATGACGTACTTTTGGGGGGTGATCCTCAGGGCTTACAAAGAATTTGAAGCGCGTGTAGGGACTTTAACAACGGGTAAAGGCAGTAAAGCGCACCACATTCGACGCACCATTGAAAACATGATGGGACCTTTTGCCATTTCTGATATCGAGCGCGCCTGCCCTTCTGTCAGTCGTGATACCGTGAGATTAGTCTTGAGACAATTGCGAGATGAAGGCATAATTATCCCCGAAGGTAAAGGCAGAGGCGCCAAATGGGTGCGTAAACTTTAATGAGAGAATGATGATGTTAGAAAAAGTTATTTTTCGTCCCTTACCAGGACTTGCTTCTCCTCATGCACAAACTGTGCTCGCTTGTTTTAGTAAAGGAGGAATCGAACCCCCTTCTACCCCCCTCGTCGTTCCTTTAGCTGATGGAGATAGCCTCTATTGTCAGCTCTCTACACCTCTATCTTGGAAAGAACCACAGAGAACAATTGTTTTGATTCATGGACTAGGAGGATCTCACAAATCGAGTTACATGGTCAGACTAGCTCGTAAACTATACCAAAATGGAGAGCGCGTATTACGCGTGAACTTGCGTGGAAATGGTCCAAACGCCCATCTTGCCAAACGTCCTTATCATGGCGGTACCAGTGATGACCTTTTGAGTGTCCTTCAAATTTTAAAACAGCAACATCCTGACTCACCCTTGTATCTACTGGGATTTTCCTTAGGCGGCAATGTATCTCTGAAATTGGCAGGTGAACTGGGCGAAGCGGGACCCGCTCTCATCAAACAAATTATTACCGTTTGTGCTCCTATCGATTTAACACGTACATTAAGCCTTTTGATGCAACCTCGTAATCATTTGTATCAACGCTATTATGTCAGAGGACTACGCAAACTAGGAGCTCGTTGGTTAAATAACCAACGTGTGCGTTCTATTCTTGAATTTGACGACGCGGTAACAGCCCCTCAATGGGGATTTAAAGATGGCGCAGACTATCATCAAAAGTGTAGTAGTTACTCTCTTTTCCCCCAAATCCAAGTGGACTGTTGCCTTCTCTTTGCAGAAGACGATCCCTTTATTGATTATCGTCCCATTTTACACACAAGCTTGCCTGCATCTATGAAACTATGGCTTACGCCCTATGGGGGTCATATGGGATTTTTAGGTTGGACAGGACGCGAGCATCGCTATTTTTGGATGGATAAGTTTTTAATAGATTTCTTACAGAAATAAAACTGCTATTGCATTAATTATATCTTTATATATCTTTTTGTATATTTTTAGTTGCATAATATCATTATTATAGATATAATTGTCCCCTACGGGTTAAATAGCTCAATTTTTAATTTGATACTTTGCAATTAAATTTTAATTATTAGGAATAAGTTTTATGAATGTTAATTTTAATCATCTAAATGTTTATTTAAGCCAAGTAAAAGATAGCTTTGTATCAAATTGGACAATGCAGCAAAAAAAGATTGCATTAGTTGCGTTTGTCATTATCAGTAGCATAGGGGCTATTTATTATTTCTCTTGTTGTTGTTTCAAAGCTCGAAAAGGGCAGGTTGAAAAGAAAGAGAAAGCGGATCCTCAACCACAGCCAGTAACGCCACCACCGGCTCCTGCTGCGCAACCTACTCCACCAACACCGCCAGCGCCACCAACACCAAAAGCAGAAGTTAAAAAAGAAGAAGCTTCTCAACCACAACCAGCAGTAGAAGTTAAACAAGCAGACGATCCTCAACCACAACCAGCGGTAGAAATTCACAAAGAAGAAGCTCTTCAAATCGAAACAAAAATAGAGCAAGAAAAAGTAGAAGACGATTCCTCTAAAGGTTCATCGCTAGAAGAACATGCTGAGCAACAAAAAGACCAGCCTCCAGTAGTACCGGCAGTAGCGGAAAATACAAAAGTGGAAGATACAAAATTAGTAGAAGACCATCAGGATAATCAGGATGATGTGATAGAACCTGAAAACTCAATTCCAGCTCCTACACTCATAGAACATGTAGAGACGCTAAAAGAAGTAGAAGATGAAGAAGTCGAGGAAGAAAAAGAACCCACACTTTTACCTGCTGGGATGTGCAAAATAGTATCTCCGGCCGGGTTTGTACAAGGTGGAAAGGTAGAAATTAAAATAGCTGATCAAATCTATCAAATCGGTTTTGCTGCAGGTATTGGTAAAGCCGTTTATATCAATGTTTTTGGCAAAGACTATCAGCCTCTCTCTTTCATAAATGAAGAAAATAACGAACAAACCGTTTATGTTCAATTTGCAGATATTCAAAGAATATTTGATCAAGCGGGAGAAAATATTGCTTTTGCAGCAGATGCATCTATTGCCGATCGCTTGATTCAGCTAGAGCAGTCCAGACAGTTAGAGCTAAAAGGACAAGAATCTATCAAAATCCTTGATAAAAAAACTAAGCAGTTACAAGACAAATTTTGTTTAACAGAAATGCAAACAGGAATACTGCGTAGATTATTGGCCATTGATTACCGAAAAGATGCAAAATTTCAAGATCGATTGAATTCATCTACACTTTATACAGCAGATAAAAAAGGTGTTTTAGACTTACTTGAAAAGTCGATTGAGAATAATACACACTTATCATCTGATCGTAAAGGTGCTATTAAAGAAGACATTGAGACCTTTAAAGCAGAGATTAGGCTCAATATTTTATTTACTAACATTCAGCGGCGCATTTCAGATGAATTAGGTACAGCTGTTGCTTTGGAAAAAGTTCAATTAGATGGTTCTAATAAAGCCACCACAATATTAGAAGCATTCAAGTTCAGAGCAAACGAATATTTTGCTGAACAACTCATGAAAAAAGACGAAGAGCTCGAAGAAAATGATAAGTTTGCAGACGTAACTGATGAACAAATGCAAGAAGTCATCACAAAGGACTTGGAGTTGATTCGAGAACAAATTACAACAGCTTGGGAAGATCAAGTACGTGGAATTGAAAAACAACTACCTGAGCGTGTCTATGAAGAAACGCATATTCCTAGAGAATTTATTCCGCTTGCAGGATTTGATTGGAGACCATCCGGTGGATATGTTTTTGCTAATAACCAATCCTACACAGGTATACAAACAAATTATAATTCTCTCTTGACGGAATGTATTTCTAACATGAGACGAGGAGATGTTAAGGCTTTATCACCACGCCAAATAGAAAATGCGACGCAAGAGTATAAAATCCACTTAATGCCAAAGACAGAGCATATGGGTTATATTATTGAGAAATTTCAAGATAAATTGCGTTCACACCCCACTCTTAAGAAATTGGTACACTCTTACAAAGTTTTAGAAGGCAAAATCTCTGAGGATGGCCAACTCGAAACTTTAATTCTTGATGGAAATGGAAATCCATTACCCAAATTTGTGATTTACACTACCAGCAAGGATGATGCACAAAAAATGATTGATATCCTGTATGAGCTATTTAAAGATGATGCAGATAAAGGAGAAGGCAAAACTCCGCGATTAAATGATAAAATAAATGATTTAATTTATTATGCACAATTCTCTGCTGATGCTAAATATGCCATGCCAGATTTATTTGAAAAGGATGGAATACATTTTAAACCAGAAATCAGACTACCTCATTGGCCAGAAGGTGTAGTGGTAAAAGGAGATTATGAACTCCGCGTTAATAATGACTAAATAACGTGGCATGGTTAAGTTAAAAAACGACAAACGACCCTAACGACAAAAACGACCTTAACGACAAACGACAATCATGATTTTAGTCCTTATTGTCGTTTGTCGTTAAGGTCGTTTTTGTCGTTAGG
>JASBUW010000188.1 GCA_030147755.1 Parachlamydiaceae bacterium | reverse complement strand
AATACCGTGGAAATGAGCGCAGACTAAAGTCTACGCTACATATTTTCGTCAAGAAAAAGATGTGGGTACAAGTATGGGCTAGAGCGCCTTAAGCGCGGCAGCCCGGGTTTAGACCTACACACATTTGAGCTCTGAAAGAGCGGCATATGGTCCTTCGAAATGTTATTTTTGTAACGGCCTACCACATTGATATATAATTACAATTTTTGTTATTTAATTAATTATTGTTGAATATTAATTTATATTTACGTATACTTACTTTCTTAATTTTACGTTTTATGTAAAAATATTAATAAATTTGTTCTTATTTAAAAGGATTTAAAACTATGAATGTTAATTTATCGAGTGTATTATCTAGTGGATTTTCCCACTTAAAACAAGCAGGGATCTTACGCTCTTTTACCTCTACAGAAAAAATGGTAGCTTTCATTGCTGCTGCTGCATTTGGATTGTATATGGTTTACTGCACATGCCGTTATTTCTATTATAATGCTAAAGCACCTGTAGATGGAGTAGGAAAACGGGTCGATTTTTTCGGTTTAGTTTATGAAGGTGAATTTAAAAATGGTCGACTAAATGGAAAAGGGAAAAAAGAATACCTTTTTGGAGCTATTGCAGAAGGGAATTTTGTAGAAAATCAATTAAATGGCCAAGGAAAGAAATTTGCTAACAATAGTATATGGTTTGGAGGAAGATGGCTGGAAGAAGGAGAATTTAAAAATGATGAGTTAGACGGTCAAGGTAAACGCAATTATGGCGAGATAAAAAAATATCTTTTCTTTGGTGATATTGTTCCTGGACAGTCTTGGGAAGGTGATTTTAAAAATGGCCGGTTAAATGGACACGGCAAGCGAACATGGCCACAAGGTAAAATAGAAGAAGGAGAATTCGAACAAAATGAGCTACACGGCCAAGGTAAAAGAACAAAGTTTAATGGTACTGTTCAAGAAGGAACTTTTAGACATGGTTTTTTTGTGGGTTGAATTCAAAAAAAAATTAAATTACTCTACGAATGCTTTATAGAGGTGAATTCCTAAGAAATTTTGCAAAAAGGTCACATAATGACAGCACTTCCACTTAATGTTGAGGAGTTATTGAAAGGACAGATCGTCGAATGGGAACGTCTCGAATTTAAAAAAGGCTGGAATCCGGAAGAAATCATTCATACCATTTGCGCTTTCGCCAATGACATCAATAACTGGGGTGGAGGATATTTAATAATTGGAGTGGAAGAAAAAGAAGGACAACCGGTTTTTCCACCCCTAGGATTAAGTACAAGCAAGATTGATGAAATTCAAAAAGAACTTGTTCAATTAGGCAATCGATTACGTCCACATTATCATCCCATTGTAGCTCCAATTAAATTTCAAAACAAAATGCTCCTGCTTATATGGTGTCCTGGAGGACAAACACGTCCTTATCAAGCGCCTGAAACAATGAGTAAACAAGCATCTTATGCTTATTTTATTCGGCGCAATTCTACAACTGTCAAAGCACAGACAAAAGATACTCAACGGCTGCATGAATTAGCAAATCAAGTTCCTTTTGATGATCGCATTTGTCATCAAGCAGAATTAAAAGACTTCCAAATAGGCATTATAAAAGACTTTCTGAGAGATGTTAAAAGCGATCTTATAGATGAAGTGGATAAAATTTCCTTTGTCCAACTTTGCCATCAAATGCAAATTATTCAAGGTCCCCAGGAATATTTAAAGCCTTTAAATATTGGTTTAATGATGTTTAACAGTAATCCTGAGAAATTTTTTCCTTATGCACGCATTGAGATTGTTGAATTTCATGATGAATTTGGCGATAGTTTTTCAGAAAAAATCTTTAAAGGTCCTATTCACATTCAATTGAAAGAGGCTTTACGCTATCTTCAATCTCAATTTATTCAAGAAGAAGTTAGGAAAAGACCTAATCGTGCAGAAGCAGATCGATTTTATAACTATCCTTATATTGCTTTAGAAGAAGCTTTAGCCAATGCTGTTTATCACAAAGACTATGCACAAAGAGAGCCTATTGAAATCAGCATTCGTCCTGATCGTATAGAAATTTTATCCTTTCCGGGTCCTTTACCACCTCTAAAAATAGAAGATTTAAATAAAGGATCTGTTAGCGTACGCACATATAGAAATAGACGTATTGGAGATTTTCTGAAGGAACTTCACTTAACAGAAGGACGTTGTACGGGAATTCCTAAGATTCTTAAAGCAATGAAAAAGAATGGATCGCCACCAGCTATATTTAAAACAGATGAGGAATGTCATTACTTTTTAACAATTTTGCCTATACATCCCGAAGCAATTGGAAAAATTAATAGAACACCTCTTTTGTTTGGCAAAGAAACACACCAGCTGGAAGGTGAAACACACCAGCTGGAAGGTGAAACACACCAAATAATCAATTTAGAAACTTTTCCAGAAAATTTAAAAGCTAAAATTAAAACGTTCAAAAAAAAACCCTCACAAGAGGAAGTTAGACAATTGATCTATGCATTGTGCGCTTGGCAAGCTTTCACAGCACAACAATTAGCTGATCTTTTGAACAAAAAAGATAAGAAGCATTTGGTTAGGCAATATCTTAGTCCATTAGTCAAACAAGGTATTTTAGAATATGTGTATCCAGATAAGGGAAAATCTCCACATCAAGCTTATCTAGCAAAACAGAAAAATTAGCAAAAGCTATACTTATCATCATTCAAATAAATAAGGTAAAAACCCCGGTACTTTTGTGCGTACGCGATAGAGGCTTTTACGTGCTGTGATATACAGCGTTTTTCGATCTTGACCTCCCCACGCTAAATTGGCAGGGGGTTCAGGACATGTTATTTTACCTAAATACTTACCTTCCGGCGATACCACCCATATGCCCCCTGTTATATATAAATTGCCTTGCTGATCTACTTTTAAGCCGTCAATGGCGACGTCATTATCCGGATCAGCTTGGTCCACGTTAAAGAAAACTTTACTGTTAGCAACAGTACCATCCGGCTTAATTTCATAGCGCATAACAGTTCTAGAGTTATTTCGCGTGTTCAAATTAGTCACATATAAGTACTTTTCATTAGGAGAAAAAGCAAGGCCGTTAGGTCTATCAAGTTCTTTAGAAACTAGCTTCAATTCTCCATTCATCAAACAGTAAACCCCAGCAAAAAGAAGTTCTTTTCGTGGATCTTCAGCAATCCTTGGAAAACCGTAAGGAGGATCTGTAAAGAACAGGATTCCATCTGAACGATAAACAAGATCATTAGGGCTATTCAACCGCTTACCTTGATAACGATCAGCTAAAACAACCTCTTGAGCCGGAATATAGCGTATGATGCGCCTATGACCCTCTTGGCAAATCACTAATCTTCTTTCGCTATCAAGCGTTAATCCATTCGATCCGGGTTCTTTATATTCACCTATGTTAAATCCACTATAACCAGATTTAGTGAGATAAATAGAAATATTATTTGTTTGAGGATCATAACGGTAAATGACGTTAGCTTGAGTATCGCTAAATAAAAGATAGTTATCCGGATGCCAGACAGGCCCTTCAGTAAATTGAAAGCCCGTTGCGACTTTTTCCACTGTGGCATCACGATCAATCAATTCATCTAATGCTGAATCTATACGAACAACTTTTCCGACATCATGCCAATCATCCGATGTAATAGGAAATGTCTTGTAAAAATCAATGGTAGCAGAACCAATCCGAATACCATTCTTATTTAAATTTGAAAGAGGGCCGTTAATCCCTAAAATGGCTAACTGAATGGTCTGTCCGGGCTGCACATTGTCTGAAAGAATAACTCTATTTCTGGCATGGAATCCTTTAATTACAGATCCGCCTGATTGTCCTGATATGCTGGTCAACTTGCCATCCACCCAAATTTCCGCATAGTTGTCTAAAACAACCTCAAAAACGGCTGTTGAATCTTTTGTATCAAATTCAGCCACTTTTTCGGGTAGTGTGACCTGAAGACGATACCAGGCAAAAGAAAGAAATCCCGTTCCTATGCTATTTGTCACATCGGTGGCAGCTAGAATTTTCCAAGAACTATCATTATAATCTTTTGAACCTGCTTGTGGTTCTAAACGATAGGTTTTAATAGAAGATGTCTGAGAAGAATGATCTTCAACAATAGTTGCTTCTTGATATTTCCATTCTGCTTTGACAAGATCTACTCCCGCTTGAGTGCGTAAATCAATAACAGCTTGAGGTTGGCCGACAGCTAGATCTCTAGATTCTTGAGCATGAATATCTACAAAAAAATCTGTAAAAAATATGAGGCAAAAAGTAAGTAATAGATGTCTAATAGATATTGCCATTTTTCTCATGTTATTACCTACAGCTTTGCTTTAAGATCATCAATCTATTCATTTTTTTCATTCAAATTTCTTTCAAAATTTACCAACAATTCAATATGGTTGCTGCCGGGAAAAAACACATAACCATCCACACTTAACACTTTCCAACCCTCTTGGCATAATTTTAAGCAATCTCGCTTAAAAGCATTCCAGCCACAGCTCATATACAATAATTGCTTTGCTGTTGTGTTTTCTTGAAGGGCAGGAAAAAATTGAGCATCTAATCCTTTGCGAGGCGGATCTACAATCACCGTTGTAGCTCCTTCTAAAATGGATAAAGCTTTTTGAGTAGAATTAGATGTGAAAGATAATTTAGCTGCTACCTGATCGGAAAGTAAAGATTTAGATTGCTCAAAATAGCTTTCTGCATGAGGATTGATTTCGCTGCAACGCACCCATTGACAATGAGAAGCAATGAAAAGGCCAATTACACCTACACCAGCATAAAATTCAGCCACACACGCTTGTGAAGGTAATAGATCGCGCAAGCGAAAAAGTAATCTTTCGAAAAGTGGTAAATTTGCTTGTCCAAAGCTTGCAGGACCATAGCACACTTTTATCTGATCAAAAGCTTCCCATAATAGTTCTTCTCCGCAAACTAGATGCCATTTTGGCCCTAAAATGGTGTTTGTAGATTGATCGTTAAAATTAATCCACAGCGAGTGCCAAAAATCAGGATAAGCTTCATGAAGTTTTTTGATTAATTGTATCCATTGACGTGCTTTAGGAGTTTGCACATCTTTTGTATTCAGTACAAATGTCATTTGTACTTGTCCCGTTTCTCTTTGCACAACACCTTGTAAATAACGCAAATCTCCTTGATTACTTGCTTCTTGATAAGGAATAAGCGCATTTTGACACATCCATAAGCGTATTCTTTCAAAAGCTTGATTCAGGTGAGGGTGGTGAACCAAGCAAGAGGGGATAGGAATAACATGATGAGAAACACGTTTAAAAAGACCTATAAGAGGTTGTTTGGCACTTCCTCTCACAGCTACTTTAGCGCGATAACGCCAATGCAAAGGATGTCCCTGATGTAAGCGAGGAGTAATAAAAGGATCGAAAAATAGTAAAACTTCTTCCCATATTGCAGGTGGAGCTAAAGAGAGAATTTCGCTACATCCTGAACATGCTTTAAAATGGGGACAAATAGGTATGTCAAACATAATTTCAAAATAAATCTGTTTTCAAATATAAGCAAAGTTTATTTTAAGAAAAATCCTTGCTCATATGTACAATTAAAAATACAGCGTTCGCAAGTATCATGATTAATTTTAGCACAATAGACTTTTTGTTTGAGAGCAACATAAAGTTCTGCAGCCGTAAACATAGCCAAAAAAGGAGAAATGATATAAATCCAAAAAGATGTCCAATTTCCACTAAAAACAGAAGAGGCTAATGTTCTAGCAGGATTCATACTTAATCCTGAATAAGGAACCTCAATAACAAATATAACGATTAGCAAACTCAAAAACCAACCTGTATAGAAATGAAATTTTCGATGGTTAATGAAGACAAGAATGACAAACATAAAAATAAAAGAAGTGATAAATTCACCTAAAAAAGCTCCCCAAACACCATTCTTACCAGGAATAGTCGGTGCATAATTAAGAGAAGAATAAGAATAACCCAAGAGTAAATTAAATAAAATGAAAGTGAGAGCCACTCCTAATATAGCCCCCAGGCATTGAAAGATCACATAAAAAATCATGTCCCAAAATTTCATTTTTCCTAATCGATAAAAAACTAAACTCACTACAGGGTTAATATGAATACCCGATCTTTGTCCCCATTTAGAATAAACAAGTCCCGCTATTGTGAATCCTACCAACGTTTGTATCAAAAGAAGGCGAAAAAATGGATCGGGTATCAACTGAAGCATAATCGAATGAGGGGATTCTACTAGGGTAGAAAGCCCTACTATAGCCATCATCAGAATTCCTAGCTCCCCGGCTTCCATGAAGTATTCAGGATAATGATTTTTTAAAGCATCCACCATCTCAGACATTTCTTATCCATTCTGATAAACAAGTCCTAAAATAACTCCATAGATTAAATGACCAATCAAACTTTGCATCGCCATCACTTTAGATCCCATAAAAAGAGGTTTTCCCATCATAGGCATAAGCATCACTTGCGCAATTAACCAGGGAATCACACTAAAAAGAGCGCCGCGCATAGCAGCTGGTCCCGGAAAATAATGTTGAACGAGAGCGTAAATGATACCAAGCACAATTCCTGTCATAATATGCGCTATCCAACCCAATACAAGGTTATCATGCATTTTCTGTGCAAGTAAAGCGGCCGGATTCATCCGCGGCATTCCCATCGCTGGGGCAATCCACATCCCCAATGCTGTCATCCCTAAAATTCCTAATAAACTTCCTAAAATAGCTCTGAAAAAATCAATAGATTCGAATTCCATGACTACCTCCTTATAATAAATTTTTCTCTAAACCCATACATATAATCGGAGATTAAATATGAGGGTACACATTTATAGGCGAATTCTAAAAAAAATTATTGCCCATTCTTAAATAGCCACTTTTGCCTTCCCTTTTTGTTGTTGATAACTGTTTTTTTTCTGTCGATAAGTAGGATAAAAAAAGTTGATAACCAAATCTCTTGTATATAAAGCTTCATTTTCTCACCATGTATTGACAATTTATTAACAAAGACAAAAAGAGGAAAAACGGCGAAGTTATCAACAATTCCACAACATCTAAAGAAGAAGAATAAATTTATAAATACTCTTTTCTTCTTGTAAGAAAGCTGTGGAAAATTTATCTTCTTCTCAACCATACATCCCTAAATGTTATCTTATGTCTCTACCATCCTCTTATTTTTTCGACACGACACGTTATGCACATGCTATCCTTTTCCAACAGGATCCTTATCCGTGGCTTGTTCTACAAAAATTGACTGCTTACTTAAAATCGCTACCGCTTGGCGATCACAAAGGCACAATTTCTCCACAGGCTTATTTAGTTCAACCTGAGCTCATTTCGATTGGTGAAGGCTCAATTATTGAACCCGGAGCTTATATCCAGGGTCCTTGTGTTATTGGCAAGCACTGTGTGGTCAGACATGGAGCTTACATAAGAGGAAACGTGCTAACAGGGGATCATTGCGTGATTGGCCATACCTCTGAACTCAAGCAAGCCATTTTGCTCGATCATGCTCAAGCTGCTCATTTTGCTTACGTAGGGGATTCTATTTTGGGTAATCACGTCAATTTGGGGGCGGGGACAAAATGTGCCAATTTTAAATTAGATCACTCAGAAGTTCAGTTGCGCATTGATAATCAGCGCATTGAAACCAAAATGCGTAAATTAGGAGCCATTATTGGTGATCAGTCTCAAATAGGATGTAATGCCGTCACAAGTCCCGGGACTTTGATTGGACCAGCTGTTCGGTGTTATCCTTGCTTGTATATTGATGGATTTATTCCCTCTTATTCTCTGGTTAAGCCTGCGGATAAGCCTGTCGTTTATGCTTATCAACCTAAATAATCCTAGATACTTTTAAACTTCAGTTATGCTAAAATCGTTTGTTATTTAATCTTCATTTTCATGTGATGGTCTATGTTGCAAACTCAGCTATCTTTAGCTCTTATTCTAGAACCTTATCGACAGGCGATTGAACAGGGCATTCAGGCTCATATTGAGCAATTAGGACCAGAAAGTCCTCTTAGAGAAGCCTGCCAATATGCGCTTTTGAACGGAGGTAAACGCTTCCGTCCCGCTTTGGTGTTAATGATTGCTAAAGCTTTAGGGTATCAAGTCAATGCCTTTCAAGCTGCTTTGGGAATTGAATTTTTTCATACCGCTTCTTTGATTGCTGATGATTTGCCTTGCATGGATAACGATGACGAACGTCGCAATAAACCTACTCTGCATCGTGTGTATGGCGAATCTGTGGCATTGCTATCGACATATGCTCTCATTTCAGCTGGCTATCATTGCTTAGCTAAAAATGCGCAAGAACTCAAACAGAGTCAGCATCCCTTAGCCCATCAAAGCGATACGCTTTGTGTTCTTGCTTTAGAGAATGTCAGTTATAATACAGGGTTGTGGGGAGCCACCGGAGGGCAATATTTGGATCTTTCGCCTCCCAATTTATCCCTTCCTGTTTTGCATGAGGTACTTCACAAAAAAACAGTCACCTTATTTGAAATCTCTTTTGTATTAGGTTGGATTTATGGAGGGGGAAACTTAGATCAGCTTCCGCTCATTAAAAAGTGCGCTTCGCATTTTGGCATGGCATTCCAGTTAGCAGATGATTTAGATGATATGATTCAAGATCAGATGCATGGCCATTCTCTTAATCTGGCTAATGTCTGCGGCAAAGCACAAGCCATGCAAATGTTCCACGAAGAAATAGAGCAATATGCTTTGATAATAAAAGAGTTAAATTTAGATCAGAGTGAATTGCAGGCTTTAGCTCAACTTCTCGTCGGTCAAGTCCAGCAAATTTAAAAAGCCTGCCTTAAAAAGGCAGGCTTGCATGACTACGATTCTAAGGCTTCTTCTGCTACAAGCGCTTCTTGTTCAGCAGCTGTTGCTTTTGTTTTAGTAGACTGTGGACGTTCTTTATATTGCTGTAAGATCAAATTCTCAATTTCTTCTAAAAGTGGAAGATTATTTTTCAATTCTTCTCTTACTGCTTCACGTCCTTGAAAGCGTTGTCCTTTATAACCGAACCAAGCTCCTTTCTTTTCAATGATATTAAACTCAGTCGCCATATCAATGGCTGAACCGGTGCGCGAGATGCCTTCATTGAACAAAATGTCAAATTCAGCGATTTGGAAAGGAGGCGCCAGTTTATTTTTGCTGACTTTCACTTTTACGCGGTTACCAATTTCTGAGTTATCAGGTCCTTTGATACCCCCTGTACGACGAATATCCAGACGCACAGAAGAGTAAAATTTCAACGCACGACCGCCTGTGGTAGTTTCCGGATTTCCATAGACGACTCCAATTTTATCACGGATTTGGTTGATAAAAATGGCACAGGTATTACTTTTTGCCAAAGCAGATGTCAATTTGCGCAAAGCTTGCGACATCATGCGTGCTTGAAGACCCATGAATTGATCGCCAATTTCGCCCTCTAATTCTGATTTGGGTACAAGAGCGGCAACGGAGTCAATGACGATGACATCAACGGCATTAGAGCGTGCTAACATTTCAGCGATGTTAAGCGCTTCTTCTCCGCTGTCCGGTTGCGAAATAAGCAAATCATCGAGGTTAACACCGATTTTAGCCGCATAAGCCGGATCAAGCGCATGCTCAGCGTCAATGTAGGCGGCTGTGCCCCCATTACGCTGCGCATTAGCGACGATATGAGTCGCTAAAGTCGATTTTCCGGAAGATTCCGGACCATAAATTTCAACCACGCGTCCGCGCGGAACGCCGCCAATGCCAAGCGCAATGTCAAGAGCAAGAGCGCCGGTTTTAATGACTCCAATTTCTCTTTCAGATGAATGTTTACCAAAAGCCATGATCGCTCCGTCACCAAATTGTTTCTTAATTTGATTAACGGCTAAACCTAACGCTTTTTTGCGTTCGGCATCAGGTGCTTGTTGAGACATAGAAGCTCCTTATTAAGGTTAAAGTGAAATGCCAAGAAATTCTATCACCCCTTCTGTTGTTTTTCTTAAGAAAAAGGTGAGTAAAATGAGTCTTAATCATAACCTTTTCAGCATTAAGAAGCCAGAGAAGAAAACACCTTTTATTAAAATAAAAAATAACAAATTTCTTCTCTCTGAAAATAAAGAAAAAACTTGCTGTTTATGAAAGAAAAGATTTTAGTAAAAGTAAGACCTGTTGAAGAATTAGAAGGACTTTTTAATCCTGAAAAAATGGAGTCTTGTATGTTAAAAACTTGCGCGATCATTTTCGGTCTTATTATGCTTGCTATAGGTATTTTAGGATTCGTTCCAGAAGCCAATCCCAACGGATTATTATTGGGTATCTTTCACGTTAACTTTGAACATAATTTAGTGCATCTTGCGACAGGTATTGTAAGCATTTTATGTGGGTTAGTGAGTGAACATGCTTCACGTCTTTTTTTCCAAATTTTTGGTGTGGTTTATGCAGTAGTGGCTATTTTAGGCTTCTACTATGGTGACCGCCCTATTTTCGGAATTTTAGCTAACAACATCCCTGATGCTTTGCTACACACGGTCATTGCTGCTCTTTCTCTTTACTTGGGATTTGTTTACCACCATCCGCATGCGACAACACCTACACCTCGGGATCCTAATCATCCTTAAGAAAAATGATTTCAAGCCTTTACTTACTTGTGGAGGCTTATATTTAAATTTTGTTGGTTGATCATGAGGCTATTTATTATTTAAATCTCATTTATATAATCTTTATTTGTTCTTTATAAGTAATGGCATAATGATTTATAATTTATAGCGCATAACGATTAAAGGAATCACTGATTGATTTAAAAATAAATTAATTGTTTAACATGTATAAAAAGGAAAGTAATTATGTCTGTTATACATAATACACGTACATCAGTTAGTCGATATGAAGCATTTCAAGCTTTTACGCATAAGATGCGTCACACAGGAAGATGTTTAGTTTCCATTGTAAAGGAAAAGATAGAAAATTTAAAAAATACAGATCGCATTCCTTTGTCAAATAGAAAACGCTCTTTCCCTCTTGATCTCGAGAAGGTTGAATACCAGCTGAAAAGCGAGCTCATGAATGCAATTCCACCTCCTCCAGTTGGAGCAGTTGTAGAGGAAGAAATAGATGTAGATACGGATCCTTTTTTCTCTGATGAAGAGATCACAGATGAAGAAGAATTTGAAATGCAAACGCTGGCGTATGAGGTAGATCATATCGTGCAGTATACGCAGCTTTTACATCAAGTAGAAGAAAATAAAGGCAAGATTATTAAGACAAAAGGAAGCGATATTCTCATTCAAAAACCGCATCGCCTTTTTTCTACTCCTAATCCTGAAGAGAATATAAAAGGCTCTTCTTCTAAAGGATTTCAAAAATTACTGAATGAAGCAGAAAAAAGAATGAAAGAAGAGCCCTTAACTGCTTTACAGATGCTGCGAACAATGTCTTTTAATCGTTGGGTCAAAAAGTGTTTTCGTCATCATCCAGAGTTGAAAAAGCAATTCGAACAGTTGCAAAAACGTGCGCTCATGCGTACTTTAGAAGAATCCATCTATCATTTTACAAAGCTGATAGGAAGTGTTTATCGCCAAGAAATTCAAGACAGTTTAGAAATAGGAGATGTAAAAGATCCGATGGCTGTTTTAAGTGAAAAATGTCCGCACTTAAGCGACTATGCGAAGATGTTTGACACCTTTAGAAATATGATTGTGGACAAGATTTTGTCACAATCAACAGCTAAACAACGTCGAGATGTCATTGAAACTCTCATTTACGTGGCTCATAGCGCATTGAGAATCAATCGTGACTATACAACAGCTATGTTGATTTTAAATGGCTTGAGTGCTCAGTCTGTAGCTAAGGGACGTTTAAAAGAAACGTGGCAAAAGCTCCCTGAAAGTACAATAAACAAGTTTAAAGAGCTTGAAATGGAATTGCAAGATGGAATGCGCTCTACACTTTATGATCAAAATGTAGAAGATATGTTAAAAGCCGGAGCGCGTGTACATAGTGTACCTTTTCTTGTTCCTTTTCAAGCTATGTTAGCAAGAACTTATGGGAAAATGAAACAAGGACAAGGTCCTGTGAAAAAGCTCGAAGCAGCTGTAGAAGAAGTAGAAATGCTTTTTTCTAAGAAGGAAAAGGGTGAATTGATTGATCATTTGATGCAACTACGTGCTCAAATAGTAGCATGTAAAGAGAGCGAATCAATTGAATGTCAAAAGCTTAAAGATCAATTTAAACTTGCGCAAAAAATTGAAAAAGCGCCAGCAGGAGCTCCTATAAAAGAATTCAAAATTTGGCAAGAGCTTCAAAAGGACCTTCAATCATGTAAAGAAACATTAAAAAAACGAGAAGAAAATTTTCAAAGGTTTTTTGAGCATTTGATGGAAGTCACAGATAGGGCAAGAAGGGATTTTGATCAATTATTTTCAAGTCATGAACCTGCAGCTCCTGTTCTTTGGTTCAATCAACCTTCAGCTTTTACAGATGAGGAAAAAGCCTATCAAAGATCGTTGGAGATAGAACCCTTCAAAACTAAACAACTCCATAATTAAATAGAAATGGTAACTCCTCTGTGTGTTATGTGGTCATTTATTAAGTTTTACCACAGAGTATACAGAGAGCACAGAGGAAGAATAATGTTTCCATTCCTTTGGAATAAAGCCATTGTTTTAAATTCTTTGAATTGCCAAAATCTTTGGTATTAAGAATTTATAGGAATTACGCAGTTGATAAATTAAAAGGACAAATGACACCAAGGACACCAAGGACTTTAACGACAAACGACAATCATGATTTTAGTTCTTTTTGTCGTTGTCGTTAAGGTCGTTTCTGTCGTTAAGGTCGTTTGTCCTTTTATTTATCAACTGCGTAATTCCTAAATCTAATATCATCATAAAAGAGATCAAAAATGGCTCAAAAGCGTTCGTTTAAGTGGATCTATTGCCTTCTTCTCATGTTCGGATTATTCGGTTTAGCTCGTTTATATTATCGTCTAACAGATGATTTTCGTGTGGGTAATATCCATTATCAACTGCCTTTTGAAGCTCCTTGGAAAATACCCGAACTCACGGCGCAAGAACAAGAACAGCTGTCCCATCTCTTCAAGCAAAAGTTTACTTATATTGGAAAGGGCGCTCAATGTTATGCTTTCGTAAGTGAAGATGGAGAATATGTTTTAAAATTTTTTAAATTTAAACATCTTAAACCTAGCCTGTGGGTAGATCTATTGCCCGCTATTCCTCCTTTCAAAGAGTATAAGCAAAATTGCATCGAACGCAAGCAACATAAGCTTTTTAGTGTGTTTGACGGGTATGACATTGCTTATCGAGTAAATCGTCAAGATTCAGAACTTCTTTACTTGCATTTATTGCCCACACAGCATCTTCAGCAAGATGTTACCGTTATAGATAAAATAGGTTTGTCAAGGACAATTCACTTGGATGACGTTGTTTTTCTCGTGCAAAAGAAAGGCGAAACCCTGCGCACACGTTTAAGGCAGTTGCTGGATCAGCAACGCTTACAAGAAGCTGAGCAAGCGATTGCTAGTATTATCGGCATGTATATTTCAGAATACAAAAAGGGCGTATATGATCGCGATCATGGCGTGATGCATAATACCGGTTTTGTGGGAAATCGACCGTTTCACCTCGATGTCGGCAAATTTAGTAAAGAAGAGCGCATGCGTGATGTAAATGTCTATAAAAAAGATCTCGAGCATGTCGTGTGGAAAATTGATCGCTGGATCAAAACAGACTATCCTCAGTATTACTCCACTTTGTCTCCCTTTCTAGCTCAACAATATCAGCAATGGACCGGAGAAATCCTCGATGTAAGTGCTATTGACCCTCAACGCTTTAAAAAGAAACGTCGTAGCTTATTATTTTGAGATAAATTTTATCTTGTATAAAATATCCCCCTATTTCATACAAAATGCAAAAAAATTTTAAAAAATTTAGCTATAGAAGTTTGGATTTACAAAATTCACCGTGCTTTGGTACATAACCTGAGTTTTGTGTTTATTTTACTCTGCATAAGGATCTGGTGGCAATTTTCAAAGAAATTGAACCTTGAAAATAGCTTATTCGCTATTTCCTTCGGTTCAATTTTTTCTTGTTTCACTCACCATCTTTTGCATATGGAGTAAGATAAACCTACACCAATTTACCTTCGCGGAAATTCCCATCAATAGTTTTGATTGCAGTTCCTTCTTCATTATAATAAATTTTTTTCCCCCGCCCATGAAAGCGATCGTCTTTAAAATCTCCTATATATTCTTTCACTTTTTTATATGTCGTCTGTTCGGTCTCTTCATACTGTGTCCATTCACCTTTTCCTTCCATTCTCCCTTCTACAAAATTTCCCTTATAATAAATTTTTTCGACTGGCCCATTCAAATATTTCGCTTTATCTAAAAGCGCTTTTCCTTTTCCATGGAATTCGCCTTTTAAAAACTCTCCCTCATAATTTATGTATGCAAAGTAATCTCTAGAAACAGAATAAGCGAGCATATTACTAGTAGTAATTAATTCTTCAGGATCAGAAGACCAAGAAGCATTAATGGAAGAGTCTTCAAAAAAACCATTCAAAAATTTCTCTTTATAAGTTAAAGCGCAAGGATCTGAACACCACATTTTACCCGAACCTTCAAAAAAGCCATTCACAAAATCTCCTTCATAAATGATAGGATATTCCGCATTAGGCTCAGGCAAATAAAAGTAAGTCCCTTTTCCCGTCATTTGGCCTTCTAGATAATCTCCTTCATAAATACTACCATTTTCAAAAGTATAGGAACCCTTTCCTGTATAGTCTCCTTTTATCATATAGGTATAGTCTATCAAACCCCCGCCTAAGACTTTTTCCTGTACTTTTATCTGGACTTTATGTAAGGAGTTAGCGTCTTCTGTTTTAGATAGAGTAAGCTGTTTCTCATTTTCTTCAGTTACTTTTTCTTCTATTTGTTCATTGTCTACATGCCCTTTTTCTATATGCGCTTTCTTTACAGAATGTGAAGGGTCAGAGGGAGAGGAAGTGATTTTTCTTTTTGGAAGCTTAGGCTCAACGGGTTGGTCAAGAGCTAAGCTTGTCTTTACGATAGAAGCAAGTGGATTAGGCTCTGCCTTTGCTTCTGTTTCTAAAAAGTCTTTATTTGCATCCCACCAATTAGTTAGGGACGAAGGAGAAACAGGGTTATTATGCATACATATTTCCTTTAAATAAAAAAGATTATAAAAATAACAATATGAAATTATTATATTGAATTTTGTTATAAAATCAAATAAAATTATTTAACGGCTTTCTAAAATTAAAGAAATGGCTTCTTCTCTTTGCCAACAGCTCGAAAGTATTTGACTGCTTTTCTAAAACGGCCTTTAGGCAATTTTTAATAGATTTGTATAGCTGTTGAGCAGGATATCAAGAAAGCTGTCCGCGCATTTAATTGTCTTTGATAAAGCCCGTTTTATTTATTAAATTCTCTTCAAATCAAACGTCACTTACCCATTTACCTTCGGAGAAATTACCCTGAATAATCTTAATTGCTACTGTTCCTAAAAACATACTCAAATGTGTTTATTTTGTTTCGCGCTCGGATTGACCGCTCAGTATAGCTAAGTTTCCTCTCCCGGCTTCTTTTATATTTCCAGCAGACATTTGTGGATAAATGTCTGCTACGGTATCTTGAGTCCTGCCCGGAACTCCTTGTTTATCATAATAAATTTTTTTACCGCTGCCTTATCTAAATCTAGCAACATTTAAATCATGCTTTAGCTTTTCAAGCCAGAGCGTTAAGAATTGTTCAAAATAAACGAATGTGGTCTAAAGCCTCATCCCGTCAATCATAAGATAGGCTATTTACCGCCTGCTCTTGAAAGCCAATTCCCCATGTTTGGGCTTGAGATAAATTTAGTAAAAGACGATCGCAATAGCCTTTACCATATCCTAAACGATGCTTAGTGGTTAAATCAAATCCTAAAAAGATCTCGAGCATGTCGTGTGGAAAATTGATCGCTGGGTCAAAACAGACTATCCTCAGTATTACTCCACTTTGTCTCCCTTTTCTAGCTCAACAATATCAACAATGGACTGGATAAATCTTTGATGCAAGTACCATTGATCCGCAACGTTTTAAAAAGAAGCGTCATCGCTTGCTATTTTGAGATAAATTGATATTATTTATCTTTCTTCTGAAGGAAAAGAGTCTATGACTTCTTTCAGTAATTCAAAAAGAGTGGAGAACAGCTGTTTTTCTTGATGGAGTTTGCCTATCAATCTGCAAAGATCTGCGTAACAATTTGTAGATTCGACTTCTAAAGCCCATTTCATCTTAGGTTCTTCCGTCAATTGGATAAACTGCGCAATTTCCTGAATCAATTTTTCTTGATAATCGGCTTTTAACGAAGGGAAATGCACGAAGCATAATCGATGTTTCTCAAAATCAGAAAACTGTTTCAAGCAGCGAACAATCTCTAAACAATCTGCATCGTGAATGATACGTTTAATGTCAGAATCCTCTGGCCGAACATGATCCTTATTTGCAATCGCGTCTACATAGACAGGCAACTGATAGCGTTCAAGAATAGAGGGGAGAGCGAGTTGCTGACAATGTAATTTGAATTTGGCTGCCGATTGTTTGTCCCAGCGGTCTTGGCCATCATCCAGCCTTTCAAAATCATGATCACCACCTCCAAATCCTAATAAAAAAGGATTAATTTTAGAAGTGTCTCTACCCGCTTTTTTATATACATTTAAAAGAAGTTGAGTCCAAAGGGCCGTACGAGCAGCGTGAATGGGACCATGAAAATGACGGGTTTCGCCACCTTTTTCTACGTGCGCTCTATAAGTTTCATAAGAATAAGTTTGGCCATAATGAGGCGTGTCAATGAAAACTTTTTCTCCTTTTTCTGTTTCATAAAAAGGATCTTTCGGAAAAGGAATGGCATAGCCAGGTAAAACTTCTCTTTGCAAAACTTCAGAAAGCTTTTGTTGTTGGACAGAAAAAGAATCCCCTTTTTTGACAAAAAGAGATTTCTCTCCCTTAATCAATTGGCGTGTCTCTAAATAGAATCCTGTTCCCAATTCAAATACGCCTACTCCTGTGTTTTCCTTTTCCATTACCTGCTTCAAATCTTTCACATGCTCGGAAGTAGTAAAAGCCGCTTGAATTTTCGTTCCTAAAGGCAAAGGACCCTCTACTAAGAATTCCTGTAGATTAGAGTTAGACCATCCATTATCTTCTGGATATTTTTCTTCTGCATCAACAGAAGTTGCTCCAAAAACAATAGGATATCCTTGTTCAATTAAACGCAGGGATTCTTCATCTGTAAAGACATAGGCGGGAGATTGATTTAAGTGATTTAATAAATCGACTGCTTTCTTACGTTGTTTAGAAGAGAGTGTATTTTCTTTAAGCCATTTTTCTAGGGAATCTTTGATTAAAACTAAAGGTTCTTCAGATCCCCCTCCTACTCCTTTCAGCCTTCTGATATCTTCTTCGAATCCCTTTCTTTTTTCTATATTCATATCTCCATATACATAATGTTGGAGATTGGTTAAAGAAAGTCGTTGTAAGATATTAGTCCGATCAAAGGATTGTTCATGGTGGTAGCCTTGCTTTTGGGTCGCATAGAGTACATTAACCATAAAACGTGTTGTGGCTTTGTGATAAAACTCTAAGGATTCATCTAAAAGAGATTGAATACTTTAAAAAATTTCAAATAGATGAATTCAATTACACAATTTGTTGGCCAAATGGAGCTAATTTTTGCCCTGATGTTTTGTATAGCGTAGGCGAAGATATGAAAGAAAGAATCCCTCAAAAGAAGAAATCTGTTTCTTCTGCCTCAAGAGGAATAAGAAGAAATATTGCTGCTAAAATTAAAAGATAAGATTCATTCAAAATAAGCGAATGTCATTTAAAGTCACGTCACGTCGATCATAAGGCAAATTATCTACCGCCTGCTCTTGAAAACCAATTCCCCATGTTTGTGCTTGAGATAAAGCGAACAAAAGGCGATCGTAATAGCCTTTGCCATATCCTAAGCGATGCTTAGTGGTTAAATCAAACCCTAAACCAGGTATTAGGGCGATTTCGACTGCATGAGGCGAAATAAGCTCGCAAAAGGATGGATGGGGTTCTAGCAGACCCCACGCATGTTTTTCTAAGTGATCCAGATGATTAACACGAAAAAGCTGCAAGTCATTGTGGACTATGCGTGGAAGGATTAAACGTTGTTCCGCTGCTAACACTTGATTCAACTCAAACAGATTGATCTCAAATTTAAAGCTGGCGAAAGATAGCACATGGAAAGACGTTTGACAAAGAGGCAAAAGAGTGTCATAAGCTTGCACAGCTGCTTGCAAGCGTTTCTTATCAGGAATAGCCTGACAAATTGCTTTCAAACGGCTGCGCCATTGCTGTTTTAGATCAACTTTCTGGTTTTCCATTAAAATAATTGATTTTTTGTACGAAATAGCCATCCGCGTCGAATATGGTGGCAAGTCCTTTGCCTTGATTGACTTGACTAACGGGAGATCTTTCCCCTTTTTTAAAGTAATCACCACGCGTCAATTTGTCATCTTCGTATTCTTCCATCATCATGAGATTGCCATCACGATACCAGGCGGTTAACACACCATTTTTGGCATTTTTAGCCATTTCTTTTTGGCTTTCTTGATTGCCATTCGTATACCAAGTTTTGGCTAAACCTTGCACTTTACCTTCGTACCAATGAAAAGAAAGTTTGGGTTGTGGGGTGAGAGCAGCGGTCAGGCGATCATAATACTCGATTTCTTCTCCATGTTTAATGCCATTTTTGACGTGGTAAATACGCTTTAAACGTCCTTCTGCGTTAAAAACTTTGACTTCTCCTTCTAAGACGCCATCTACATATTCTTGTAGCTCTTGAATATGTGTTTTGCCAAATACAGCGCGATAGCCATTGCCTTGTTTGACCTCTCCTACTACATTCCCTTGTTGATCAAAATATTGGCCATTGACAAGTTTACCACAGTTATACTCCTCTTGGCTCGCTAGATGATCGCAGTCCCAATAACGCCAGCTATAGCCTTGCCGTTGTCCTTGCACATAATGAATTTGCTGTAAAAGTTCGCCATCACTTTTGAAGATTTGCACGAGGCCGTCTGCTTGATTCTTAGAATAAGGAATTGCTTTCCAAATTTGCCCATTTTTATGATAGTGCACAGCCGTGCCTTCAATGGAGCCTTGGCAATAGGGAATCTCAGCCATCAGATTGCCTTCTTCGTCCCATGCGCAGCTGAGACCATCAAATAACCACGAACGTTCTGCCATAGGAGTTACATCCGGCGTGCCTCCAATGACTTGAGTCATTACGCTCATGCTTCCATTCTCATGCCATTCATAATATTTGCCATGTGCACGTGCATTTAACACTTCTAAGAACTGTTTTACATTGCCATTTTCGTGATAAGTTGTGATAACTGACCGTAAATTGCCTGACGAACTACGCGCATAAATACGCAACACCTTTTGATAAGGCTGCGGTTTTAAAAAATTGGTATTCTGATACTGATTTAAACGTTCTTTATTACTAATTGTTTCGGCAAAACCATTCCGATCCACGATGTGGATACTCGTTAGTGGCAAAATGCGATTTTTGCGATTTTGTCCACGCTTAGCGGCTGTTAAGGTAAAGAAAAGTAGGCATAGGAGAATGCCCAAAACAAGTTGTTTAAATAATTTCGACTTTCTCATAAAAATTCTCTTTTAATTAGCTTTAAATTAAGCAGAAAAACTTCGTTGCTATCACTGGCTTTCTTTTTATCAAGTTTAAATTCTGTGATCACCAATTGAGGACGGTTAGGCCCTGGTTTAAATTCTCCAATATCCACTCCTTCAACACGCGCCAAAATTTTTTGAATATCACTGGCATTCACTTCCACAGGATGCACCAATGTTTCGGTTGTTTCTTGAAAAAGAGGAAAAGATTGCACAGAGCCTTCCGAGAAAATCAAAGAATTGGATTGACCGGTCAAAAATTCTAGACGTTTTTTGATACGCTCATCATCCGCAAAATTTTTATCTTTGACAATCTTCTGCAAAGTTTCAATTTCAGGTTCAAGAAAAACAAGCGTTTCTAAGTATTTGTCGATATAAAAATGGTCGGCATCGCGAAAATGCTGACGAACAGCTAAGTTTTGCGCTTGTTTTTTTTCTTTCAAAAAAGCTTGGTCTTGAATCATGGCAATGGTGCTATCCAATTCTTCTAATCGACTTTTCTCTGAAAAAAATAAAAAAATGACAAAAAGCAAAGGTAGTAATCCTAACCCTATCAAATAGGCCACAGCTCTTGAAACAGGAATATTCTCTAACATATCACTCTACGAACTAGGGTAAACGGTTTTATCTTTTAAGAAAAACGAAGTTTTATATCTGCCACGATTAGAACTCCATTTGACTTCCCCTTTAGGATCCACCCAATCATTGGGAGTAATCAAAGCATCGTGAAATTCACGCGCCCACTTAGGAGTGGGACTACTAAATTCTAATTCAATTTTAACTTGATATTTGTCTTGCTTTTTGCCTTGTTGAGGTCTTTTCAGCATCATATAACTAAAACTTTCAATTTGCAAACGCGCTTGTGGATGACCCATTTCATCGATATAGCCCACAGTGGGATGTTGAGTCAGCCATGTTAAGACATCACTCACACGAGGAATATTGGCAAATAAAGGAAAAGAGTCCGGCGTGGCTTGCAGATCTTTTTGTAGAAAATTCAAACGTTGCGTGATGTCTTCGGGAGTCAATTGCTGTACGCTCACTACTTCTTCACCCAGGCGTTCTTTTTCTAAAGGATTCTTCGCTAAATAATCAGTTTCAAACTGCGGATAAGTTTTACTCATGCTCGCCAATAAATCCACATACGCTTGCTTGGTGCGATCCTCTTGATAGCTAAGGTAATGCTGACTAAACAAATAGAAGGCACTGCTTAATAAAGCAATGGCAATAAAATAAAGAGCCATTGGTGTTTTCAATCTGCGCCAAGGGTGAGGATAACTAAAATCCTCTTGAAGAAAATCGATGTGATCCGTTTGCCCAGGTAAAGAACCAAAGGCTAATCCAATGGGAACAGCATAGTTCAACAATTCTTGAGAAGAATAATGTCCCACCGCTTCACACTCAAGCAAAGGTAAATTTAAAGCTTGTATCAGAACAGCGCTTAATCCATTCCATTGTGCAGCTTCTCCGGTGACAGCAATCCCTTCGACATGAACACCCCTGACCTCTTTGAGCAAAGCATAACCCATTTGAGTCACACTTTTTTTCAAACGCAGTAAAGCCATGCCTAACGGCGATTCTTTTTGCGTTTCAAGTGCTTTCCATTCGGCTTCATTTTGCGGTAGAGTACTTTCTTGTTCCTTGACAAGAAGATCGGCTCCTAAAGGTTGCGCAAAAGAAGCGATGAGTTTGCCCTCTCGGATTAAAACACATGTCATGGAGTGCGTCTGCATGTGTAAAAGCAATAACACTTTTTTGGACGCTAAATAAACGTTGCTAAAATGACAAAGGGCAGATTGGACACAAGCCGTTTTTTCCGGTTCAATACGCCAGGCACGCCATTGTTCGAGATGTGTTTGAAGAGATTCTTTGCGTACAGATAAAAGAGTTAAATCTGTTGTGTCTTGATTTTTACCTAAAATTTGATAAGACAAAAGCGCTTGATCAGCAGGATAAGGGAGCAAAGGTTCAGCTTGAAAAGCTAAAGCGGCAGCAATGTCTTTCTCTTTTGTGAGCGGCAGATTTAAAGGACGGACGATCACATCGAGTCCATCTAAACCCGTCGTTAAGAAAGGATGATGCATGTAAAGCTGCTTTACATTGTCAGTTGCTGGATTAAAGCTAAAGAGTTCTTGAAGAATAGGACTTTTAAAGCCGGATTTCACTTGGGCAGCTTTAATTCCGGTTGAAGTGAACTCTAATCCAATAGAAGTAACAGAAGACTGAAGTTTGAACATATCTCAATATTTAATGCTTAAAATAGAAGCTTATAGTAGAATTTATATGGTATCATACAAGTTATGTGTAAAGGATTGCAATTTATTTATGTTAGTATTGATTCAAATGATTAATGTCACGTTTCAAGTGTATACATTAATGCTTCTTATCCGGATTGTCTCTTCTTGGTTTCCCCAGTTGAGAGATTATCAATGGATGCGTTTTATTAGTTATTATACGGATCCTTATTTAAATTTTTTTCGTCGTTTTGTTCCCCCTTTAGGCATGTTTGATTTAAGTCCTATTGTGGCTTTCATTTGTTTAAGTTTTATTCAAAACATTCTTATTCATGTGTTGATTTCCTTGATATGAGTACGAGTGATCACAAAAAATTATTTCAAATCGGATCTTTAACTCTGCCCAATCGCGTATTTTATGCGCCCTTAGCTGGCTGTTCAGATTTTCCTTTTCGCAAAATGTCGGCTAAGTATCGCCCCGGATTGATGTATTGTGAAATGGTGAAAATGGATGCCTTGGTGCGGCATGATGCGGGCACCTTTCACTTGTTGGATTATTCTGCTGATATGCATCCGATTGGGGGACAATTATGTGGCAGTAAACCGGCGATTGCAGGTCAAGCGGCGCGCATCATTGAAGATTTAGGATTTGATGTTGTTGATTTGAATTGTGGATGTCCGGTGGACAAAGTGACCAAAGATGGCAGTGGATCTGGGATGTTAAAGACTCCTGAATTGATTGGTGAAGTGTTAGCTAATATGGTGGCGGCTGTTAAAATTCCTGTCACGGTGAAAATTCGTGCAGGATGGGATGAGCGCAGTATTAATCTGGAGCAAATTGTAAAAATTGCGGAGCAAGCAGGCGCAAAAGCGATTTGTGTACATGGACGCACTCGTCAACAAGGTTATCGAGGACCTGCCAATTGGGACTATATTAAAGCGTGTAAGCAAGCTGCAACGACGATTGCAGTCATTGGCAATGGGGATGTATTGGATGGTCCCTCTGCTCAAAAAATGTTTGAGACGACAGGCTGTGATGCTGTGTTAGTGGCACGTGGGACCATGGGACAACCTTGGGCAGTGGAAGACATTTTACGTTATTTAGATGGTTTGCCGGTGAATGCACGTTCTTTGGAAGATTGTCGTCAAGCCTTGTATGAGCATTTCTTGATTACGCAACGTTATCACCATGATCATCGGGTGTGTTTGGATATGCGGCGTGTGGGTTGTTGGTATCTCAAGAAGTCTTCCGGGACGCGTCAATTTCGCGAGTTGATTAGTCGCGCGCAGAGTATGCAAGAGATACAAGATTTGATTTTACGCTTTCCTTTGGGCGAAGAGAGTAATACGGAAGACGCAGAGCAAGCGCAAGAACTAGATTGTTGTTTATAAAGAAGAGGAAGTATGGAGAATGCCTCTCAAGATTTCTACGAAATGCATGCCATTGTCAAAGGCTGTGTACAAGGAGTAGGATTTCGCGCTTTAACGCGCTATCATGCACATAACTTAGGCTTAAAAGGAACGGTGCGTAACTTATCTGATGGATCTGTTGAAATTTATGCACAAGGTTCTAAACAAGATTTGGAAGCTCTTATTCAAAAACTCAAAAGAGAAATAGGTCCAAGTCAAATAGAAGACGTTTCGATTGAATATTTTCCTATCAAACAAACTCAAGAAGATTTTCGCATTATTCACTAAATTTATTTAATAGATCGCCTTAATTTCCGACTTTTCTGAAGGCAACTTCGAAAAAGTCGGCTATTGAATTTATTTGATTAATTAAAACCTTTACTTTAACCTTTTTAAAAATATTTTTTTATAAGCCGGTTTAATAAGGTTATTATGAATCCGACAGATGATGTAAAACATAGTCCTAAAGAAGACAGAAAAGAAGAGGCAAAACAAACAGAGCTTGTTTTATATTGTGGCAGGCAAGTTAAGCGCATGCATCCAAAAGACGATTTTTATACAGGGATGACACCGCATTTATCTCTGCTAGATAGATTGTGGATGAGTTTAAATTATATTTTTGAAATGGAAATGTTTCAGCAAACATCTCCTACTCATGCTCCTCAAAGCTTTAGAGCGATAGTGGAACGAATAGATCAGTTATCTTTAGTGGAAAATGTAGAAGATTCAAAGAGATATCAACAAGTTTTGCAGAAATTGCAAGAATTATTTACTTCATTGTGTAAAGGAAAACAAATTGCTTTACGTCTAACAGGTGTTTCTTCTATGGAAGAATTGTACGTAAAACAAGTGGAGTTGAAATTATACAAACAAGCCGCTGAACGACGCTATTTACGACATCCGGCTTATATCTCTAAACGCAAAGAGATTGATCTACATTTAATATTAGCTCTCAAACACAAAATTAGTGAGCAAGATCAAAAAATCATTGAAGAGTATTGGGATCTTTTAGCTGCTTGGCCTAAAACTTATATCGAGACAACCGATCAGTTTATGCTAGATTTTGACACTTTATTGTTGGATCTCATTTCTAGTTGTCTAGATATACATCAAACAAAACAATACTCTACGGGAGATGAATTTTATCATCATTTTAAAGAATTAATCTTAGAAAAATTAGCGTCCTCTTTACAAGCAAAAACGGCCTGTTGTAATGAATTTGATAAAACCGTGTGGGACTATATTTTTTTAATGGGAGAATGTCAATTAGAAGATGTGTTACGGCAAAAAGTGAGACGAGGATTAAGATTTAGATGGCAAGAAAGAAAAAATCTTGTTGAGCAAGTGACGCTTTTTCTTCGAGAAAAAAATCAAAAAAAAATAGAGTCATATACAGTACAACAATTAGCAAAATATCAAAACTATGAAACTTTGTTAGGAAAATTAGCGGAAAAAATACAAAAACATCGAAAGAATAATCCTAATATTTCCCCTATCGCTTCTGCTAGATTAGATGAGCTCTGTCAAATGATTCTTCAAGCGAAAGAATTGATAGTGGAAAAGAAAGAAAGTCAACAAGAAGAAAGTTTAGAGGATTTAAACTCATCTCTAAATAAAATGTTAAAAGAGCTAGCTGCAGATGATATACTCAGCGAACGATTAAAATCTGTGTTAGTACGTAGTCTAAGAGATATTGTAACCTTACATAAAAGAATACAGGTATGCTTAAAGAAAACAGATCAAGATCTTATGAAATTAGCTTTAAAGGCAGTGAAAAGGCATTTGGGAGAAACACCTGATGAAATATATGCTTACATTCCTCAACAAACAGACTTTGAGAAGTTAATGAGCGACATAAGAGAAATAGAAAATCCAAATCCTTTTTCAATCCAAGAACATCCATTTAATATCGTGGCTTTTAGTTTAGAAATTTTTTGGAATATGCCTCAATTTCTGAAAAACTCGTCGGATTATTTCTTTCAACAACTAGAAGAAACAGATGAAAAAAAATTAAATTTACTCAGTTCTAGAGTATTTGATATGAAATGAGTTGTTGCATTTAGATAGATTAAAATCTTATTTTTGGCATACTGCAGTTAACCTATTCTTTTGAGGAGAGCAAATGAAGCAACCAACCCCAGCTGCTCGGTTAGCTGCGCGCACTTATCCTGCTGATCGTACCCCTTTTATGACGCATGAATGGCGCAATTTGTTATTTTTACATTGGGAGTTTGATCCGGCTGTCATTCAAAAAACATTACCTCCTGGATTATATGTCGACCAATTTGATGGTAAAGCATATATAGGTATTACTCCTTTTTGGATGCAAAATGTGACGCTCAAATCTTTTTTTGCTGTGCCTGGCGTTTCTGACTTTTTTGAAATCAATTTACGTACTTATGTCTATGATAAATGGGGAACTCCTGGAATTTGGTTTTATTCGTTAGATGCCAATCAATTGTTGGGTGTGCAAACGGCTAAAGCGTTTTTTCATCTGCCTTATTATTATGCCCAAATTCAGTCATTTGTGAATGAGCAGCAGCAGATTGAGTTTAGCTGCCAACGAGAAAAAAAACAGGTGATCCTTGATTATTGTTATCGAGGAGAAAAGCCTTTTGAAATGGCTCAAACGGACTCTTTAGAGTTTTTTTTGGTAGAACGCTATATTTTATTTACTTCTAAGGGACAAAATTTAGCTTCAGGACGCGTGCATCATGCCCCTTATCCTCTTTGCACTCCGGAAGTTCTTAAGTGGGATGATCGTTTATTTGAAATTGATGGATTGCCACGTCCACACCGCCCTCCAGATCATATTTTGTTCTCTCCAGGAGTTGATGTTGACGTGTTTTCTTTAGAGGATGTTCCTGCTTAAAGTCATTCTTGAGTAAGCAGATTATCAAGAGCTATTTCTTTAAGATACATTTTAATAATCCGTGTTTTATAATCTCCCTCAGGACGTGCTCTTATTTTTGTGATTAAAAGTTTTAAATCTGCTTCTAAAAGATCTGGATCATGTTGTTTCCAAGCTTTAAGGAAACGTTGGCGCTCTTCTTTAGGTGAGTCATATAGAATTCCCCACTCCGTATCTTTCCAAAACAACCTAATGGATGTCCCGGGCGCCATCCAGCATTGCTGAAAATGATAAACTAAATAGGTTCTTAAAACGGATTGTTTATCATCTGAAGGATAATTCTTGATCTCTTGGATAAACCAATCCCACTTTTGTTGGCTGTCAATGGCTTTAAAGAAACAATTCAGAAAGAAATAATAGGGAGCTGTATTCTTATAAGAATCAATCCATTTATAGATAATCATCAAATGCTCTGCTTTGACATCAGGACGCGCACTTAGGATATACAAAAGTAGAAGAGATGCTTCCTCTTTTTGTTCTGTCTCTAAAGTGTCAAGAAATGCGCTGAGTTGTAGAGGATCATCAACTAAGGTCTTAAGATCAATTTTATTTCCATATAAATTAATCTCGGATTGAGTAAAGTGATCTCTGACTGACTCCATTGTGATTTGCTGCCAGTGTGTTTTATACGCCAGGAAAAAGCGAAATCTTTGATCGTCACTTAAGAAAGCTGTTTGATTGGGTTTAGTCAGTTGATTAGCAAATAAACCGACAGTTAATTTTTTTAGCCTTTCCTTAGATGCAGGTAAAGAAGGTGCTTGAACAATCCATTTGACCAAACCATCTTGCATTTTACTATAGGCAGCATGTTTAGTGATCACTCCCATCAGATTCCAACTCAAAATATCAAGTACTGGTATTAAGCGATTAGACTTTTCGCATTCTTCTGCTAGTTGATCTAAAAAGAGAAAACTAGGATCTTCGATGTTATGATGTTGAATGAGTTCTTGCAAGGTAAGCCATGCTTGCCAAACGTGCTTAAAATTGCTATCTGGATGCTGCGCTAATTGTTGTGCAAATATTTTCCAATCGTTCACTGTCCAATGGGCGAGTTCAGCATGAGGCGGAAATTCAGCTGTATATTTATTCTTTACTAATAAGGCTAAAGCATCCTGAATCGTCACGGGTTCTTTTGGTGCTGGAGGAACTGCTGGGACGGGAAGAGGCACGATGATTCCTGGCTTATCTAATTTAGGCGCTATTTCTTCCTCTAACTCAGGTTCATCCACAGCATCTTGTTTTTTCTCGGCTCTTTGAACAGGAAGCTGCTCTTCTTCTACTAATGGTTCTTCTTGCTTTTTAGCTTTCTTTTGTTTGGGTTGAATTTCATCAGCTTCTTCTACTTCATCAGGAACAGGAAGCTGCTCAATCATTTCCTCTAAAACAGTGGTGGAAGATTTCCATCCCCATCCTTCTAACCAATTGTAAAGGTGTTCAAACACTGTTCTAATGAAGTGACAAATCGAAGAGGTTTCAACATGTTGAATTCTGCGATTTAGAATGTTTGTTAACCCTTTGGCTGCTTGTTTTCTCTCAAGCGGGTGACTTTTTAAAATAGGCAGGTAATGATGTGTCCATTTGTTGATTTCATGCATGCTCAAGCGACGATAATATTTAAAGGGGCCATTTACTTCTTTTTGTATTCCAATGGAGTCATCCGTGCGATTGTGAAACACTTTAAATTTTTTTTGCTTATTATTATACCACAGATAACCTTCTATTCCCTTTTCATCGACAGGACCTAATTGATTTAATTGATGGGCATATTGTTGAGTATGAACAGGACAATTTACGTTATTCATAAATTCTCTTATAATAAATATTTAATATTTTTTTAATTGTTAATTGTCATGATAACATGTTTTATTGTTCATTAAACTCAAAAAAGTCGTTATCATTCTCTTCGTTTTCTTCATTGTCTGTTGTTAACATGTGGATAGTCATTAATTCTTCCAATGTTGTAGGAAAATCTGGACATAAAGAATAGTTATACTCACTGACTTGAAATTCTCTTGGGGTCATTAAAAGGAGAAAGTTTCTTTCGGGAGAAGGAGGAAGTTGAATTAAAATTTTATTCACTTCTTCTTTGTTAAAACAATCTAAATGATAAAGAGCGAGTTGGACTAAGAATTTATTTTTTTCAGGAAAATCATCAGATTTTTCTTTTAAGATTGCATCGATAGTTACGAAATCTTCTTTGACTAATAAAATTTGTAAAATAGAGCTTAAAAAAAGATCTTGTAGAGAACGATCTGTGAATTGAGAAAGGCATTCCCATGCACTCCAAGGGTCAAAATACTCTAAATAACGTTGAATAAGCCACTGACCTTCCATTTGCTTTTGTTCGTCTTTTTCTTTTGACTGCAAGAAAAGGATTTTTCTTATTTCTAACTCTTGGGTTTGTGCTTGGTAAACATTAAAAATGTCTTGTACCACTTGATGCACTTTTTCTGCATAGCCGGAAAGTGCTTCTGAAGAGAGGCAAGTGTAGCGAACCATGTGAATGGCTTCGAGATCAAATCCTTGATCTGCACGCAATCCAGAAGGCAGGAAACGCACTTGTGGGATGGGATCATCCACCCATCGTTTGCCGCTTTGATATTCCTCACAAAACAGGCGAAAGGCTTCAGAATCTTCTAAATCTGTTTGACGATAAGGTAAACCATAAGCTAAAGCGCGATACGCGACCTGATGAAGTGGAGCAGATTGTGGAAGGAAAATACGCGTGATGATGCCTCCTTCATCAGATGAAGGTATCTCTTTCAGTAAAGAGTTAATGGGATCTTTGAACAAAGAAAGTGGAATACCTTCCTTCATAAATAGCTTAGAAACGACTTCTTGAATGAGTTGATCTCGATCATTACTTCTCGCAATGGCTATAGCGGATTCATCAGCGTCATCTTCTTCTAAACTAGGGCTAGCGGCCACTAAATAATCAGCAACAAGTGTAGAAGCTGTATCATAGTCTTCATCTTCTAAAGGAACCTTGCGAAAAAGCTCTGCTAAATTCTTAGGAGCCTTTTGGTCAGGATAACGTAAAAACACCTGATTCTCTAATTGCTTTACAGGCATTTCTCCAGGATGAAAAGTTTGAAACACAGCGCGCGCAATGAGATCGTAAGCGATAAATTTTTCTGACTGCCCTGTAATAAAGGAGACGTGACTAGGATATCTAGCGGTATCTATCGCATAGCGTGCAAAAACATCTTCTAAGGAAGTACAATGAATAGTATTTTGGTGCATAATTAAAGATAAATAAGGATTAGTAAATTGATTTTCAGATGCTGCTTGTAAAGGCTTTTCAAAGAGAAAAAAAGCTAAAATAGACAAGGAGATAGAAAATATAAAAAATACAATTCGCATAGAAAAACTTTTTTTAAGACAATTTGTAAACAAGAAGCCGATTAGCTGCATCTTCATTTATTGCTTGGTTATATAAATAAGCGTTGTGGTCTACATCTTCTACTCGATACGTTCCTATTATTTTTTCCTTGGGAACATAAGTAGCAAGAAGGTGGAGATGGTTATACTCCAACTGGATCGATTTTTGATAGCCGTTTGCTAAAGTGATCTTTACTGTATATTGAGGAGGTGCAGTTGCCATCACAATAGGATCAATTTCAATTGATTTGATTTTATCTGTTGTTAAGGGTCCTTCGGGCAGATCTGTCACGAGCTTTTCAATAGGTTGTTTTTCTTCTATCTTCTCTTTTTCTACCGGTTTAGCTTTAAAATAACGTACAGTGTAATAGAGGCATAGACCACTCGTCAAAATGGCTGTTACTACTAGCACAACTTTTTTTTGCAAAGGAGTTAAAGATTGAATAGTATTTTGAATTGAATGTAAAAATGAATTTAAAAATGCTGTATTTGATATTATTTGCATAAAAAACCTTTTAATTATATTGAAAAATGTATTTTAATTTAATTAAAAATATAAATCAAGTTAAATAGGTGTGTAAATAAGAGCTTTTAGTGTTTCAATAGTGTCTGCTTCTTCCGGTTTTTTATCATGGCGCCAACGTTGAATACGTGGAAAACGCACAGCCACACCTGATTTGTGGCGTTTAGAGAGTTGAATGCCTTCGAAAGCGATTTCAAAGACAAGTTCGGGTTTGACTGAGCGGACTGGACCAAATTTTTCCAACGTATGTTTTTTCACAAAACGATCAACTTCGGCCAATTCTTGTTTGGTTAAACCGGAGTAAGCCTTAGCAAACGGAATCAATTGATCGCCATCCCACACTGCAAAGGTGTAATCTGAGAAAACATTGGCACGCCAGCCATGTCCTTTCTGGGCATAGAGAAGCACCGCATCTACTGTAAAAGAGTCAATTTTCCACTTCCACCAATCGCCGCGCTTGCGTCCGACATGATAAATGGAATCCCATTTCTTGAGCATAATGCCCTCTGCTTGCTGAGCGCGTGCTTCTTGTCGAATGGAGCGGAGTTCTGTCCAATTATTGACGTGCAGCAAGGGAGAAAGGCGTAAAGGCGAAGGCTCAGGCAGTGTTTGAATCAAAGATTCGAGCTGAGCGCGGCGTTTAGAAAAAGGTTGATCACGCCAATCTTGACCTTTCCATTCTAACAAATCATAAGCTAGAAAAATGACGGGAATTTCTTTTAAGATAGCAGGCGTCATTTTTTTACGTCCAATGCGTTTTTGTAGCAGTTGAAAAGGTAAAATGGCTTCTGCTTGACAAGCTAGAATTTCACCGTCTAACACACAATTGGGAGGCAAAACATGTTTCAGTTCGACAAGCTCAGGAAAACGGTTATTGACCATTTCTTCTCCGCGTGACCATAAGGTGAAGGTCTCTTGTCTGAACACAATTTGTCCGCGAATGCCATCCCATTTCCATTCCAGGCTCCAATCAGAAATGGGACTTAATTCTTCTATTTCTACATCTAGAGGATAAGCCAGGCAAAAAGGGTAAGGACGCGTCAAATGCACTTGTTCTTCTTGGTTGATGAGCAAAAAATCGGGATGTACAGTTTCCGGATGCCATTCTCCCATTAGACGGTGTGCAATCACGCCTGCATCAAGTTGCGTCACATTGGCTAAAGCGCACACGAGCAAGTTTTGCGAAACGCCTAAGCGAAAACCCCCAACCAAAATTTTGTTGAAGACTAAGCGTTCGCGCGAATCTAACTGGTTCCATAGAGTGAGAAGAGTTGCTTTTTTTTCAGAAAGAGATTGTTTTGACAATGATTGAAGCGCTGTCATCCATTGCGTTAAAGTATGAGAAGAGGTCGTAGAAGGAGGAGGAAGCAGAAGAGCGACAGTTTCGGCTAAATCCCCAACGACATGATAAGTTTCTTCATATAACCATTCGGGTAAACGGGTTTGTTCAATGACCCATTCCTTGAGATAACGGCTATTGACAGTACGTTTGGGATGACGACCTGTAA
Organism: Parachlamydiaceae bacterium; assembly: GCA_030147755.1. Classification (GTDB taxonomy): domain Bacteria; phylum Chlamydiota; class Chlamydiia; order Chlamydiales; family Parachlamydiaceae; genus JASBUW01. The sequence continues at coordinate 1,449 of JASBUW010000188.1, read as the reverse complement.
AAAGCGCAATCATCCACAAGCGATCTTGAGGCGAAGCGTGACGAAAAAAATGTTCGAGTGCTTCAATTTTATCGTTGGTTTTATTGGTTTGATCGAGTGTGAGGAAAAGTTCAACGAAATCATTCATATGCTTCTCCTAATAGATCTTCCTCTTCGTTTCCGTAAGTGGTTCTCGCCTCTTGTGCCTCGTAACCTTGTTCTTGTAGCCAACGACTAAATACAGCGCTAAATCCATGTGTGACAATAATGCGTTTGGCACCTGTTGCTTGCACAGCTTGTTGAAGAGCCGGCCAATCCGCATGATCAGATAAAATGAATCCTCTGTCAGCTCCGCGACGACGGCGAATGCCTCTTAAACTCATCCATCCAGACGCATAACCGATGCGATAAGGTTGAAAGCGATTGATCCAAGGACTTCCTGCTGCAGAGGGAGGCGCTAGCACTAAAGAGCCTATTAAATCTTTTTTAGGAATATCAGCAGAAAATTTTTGTAGAGGAGGAAACAGATTAGGATATTGTTGGCGGATCACTTCAGTCACGTTCCAGATGGCTCCATGAGCCAATAAAGGCCCAATTGAGGGATCTACACCTTTTAATAAACGCTGCGCTTTACCCAAAGAATATCCTAGTAGAATGGATGTAATGCCTTGTAAACGGTTATAACGCCACCACGTATTGATTTCATCGAATACATTTTGTTGAGGCTCCCATTGAAAGCAAGGTAATCCAAAAGTGGATTCGGTGATAAAAACATCGCAAGGAACGGTTTCAAAAGGGGCGCTAATGCCATCGTGCTCGAGCTTGTAATCTCCGGAAAAAACCCAGACTTGTTCATCGGCTTCTACACGTATTTGAGAGGATCCCAAAATGTGACCGGCGGGATGCAGAGAAACTTTGACGCCATTGATGGGTAAGATTTCATTGTAGTCAATTCCATAGAAATAAGCACCTGAACGTCCAACACGATGCTGTAAAATGGGTAAACCATCTTTTTGTGTTAAGTAATGACGATGGCCCCTATAAGCATGATCGCTGTGAGCATGACTAATAATGGCTTTATCGACAGGATACCAAGGATCAATGTAGAAACGACCTTTGGAACAGTAAATGCCTTTAGGTGTAAATTCTAAAAGATCACGTTTAGCCATTTTATTTCCTAGTATGCTGAAGCGCAGTTTAAGCGGCTTTTTAGGTGCACGCAAAGCGTTTTGAGTGCGAAAGTCCTCTTTTGCTTTCATATAAGGCGTATCATATGAAAGCGAAAGAGGACTTTTGCACTCCTGAGTAACTAAACATTGTTATTAGCTCGCTCTTTTAAAGTATTTTTTTAGTAATTGCTCAGAGCGTGCTTAAAAAGACTGGTTTTATCTGTGCGGTAGCACTATCACTGCATTAGCCCAGACCGAGCGCGTTTAGCGCTCGTTCTGGGTAAATAATGCCATTTGATTA
>JASBUW010000176.1 GCA_030147755.1 Parachlamydiaceae bacterium | reverse complement strand
GCGTCCTTGTAGCACTGCTAACCGCAGTGCAATAGGTTGTGCATTAAATCCCAGAACGAGCGCTAAACGCGCTCGGTCTGGGCTAATGCAGTGATAATGCTACCGCACAGATAAAACCAGTCTTTTTAAGTATACTTTGACCAACTACTAAAAAGGTCACTGTTACTTTTTGATATTAGCAACGAAGTTGTTTGGGGGCTCCAAACGCTTCGCGTATAACCAAATTATTTACTGCAATTCAACCCATTCCAGTTGCTGCAATTCGCGATCAAAACCAAATCCACAACCCGGTGGAACACTAAATTGAGGTCCATGCCAATTTAAACAGTGACTAAAAGCATGCGGTTGATAAGCATGATGCGAGTGTAAACCATGCACACATGAGTGCTCACCATCTAATTGCGAAGCCACATAAGCTGCTGCAGCTTGCTCTAAAGGATGTCCTAAATAAGATGTCACAATACGTGTTTGACATGTCCAGGATTGCCATTCTTCCCTTGTATGTAAAGTGGGTTTGACAATTAAAACACGCGCAGCTTCCGGATATTGACTTGCCATAGCTGCTTGCCGATCACAAGCTAATGTCCATCCTTCTTGCTGAATGTTTGCCCATGCTTGGGCGTCGAAAGGAAACGGATCTTCAATGAAATCCACTTGAAATTGCAACTCTTCAATGCGACGTAAAAATTGCTGAAAACAGGCTTGCGTTAATGTTTCATTAAAATCTAAACGGATTTTTAAAGAAGAAGAAGTACACAATTTAAGTAAATGATGCGCCTCTTCACTAGGATGACGTCCCATTTTAAATTTAACATGCGTATAACCCTGTTGCTCAATCTTACGCATATGAGCTGAAGTCCATTCTAACAAATTTGTCACCAAAAAGTGACTAGCAGGAATAGCCTGCTGAAAGAGTGATTTTCCTTGAAAGCGCGCTTGTGCATCGATTTGGGCTAAAGCCACTGCACCACGCGTTAAAGGTGTGAATTGCTGATAACGCAAATGCTCTAATTGCTCCTTTAAAGGAATATCCCCTAACTCTGTCCAAGGATGACAATCTGCGTATCCTATCAAATCTGGAGCAAACGTGACGCGTAACAAGGCTCCTTGACGTTTAACGTCTTTAGCAAGGGCATTCAAAGTATTGAAAGCCTGCAATTCATAATCAGCGTATGCAATCTTCATGAAAATAAATATCCTAAAGCGAGTAAACTGCCAAATGCCATTTGGCATAGAGCGCTTTTTGCTAAAAATTGATTATAAACTGGACTGGGCTCTGTCAACCAAATTGCTCTTACATTCGCCAGGATTAAAGGTACACTCAATAAGGGTAATAATGCCATCCAAATTGCACCTTGCATAAGCCACCACCCCCCTATCAAGAAAGGCAATAAAGACTCTAATGTAATTTCCCAGCGCCCAAAATAAGGACCAAAACGCACGGCTAACGTCTTTTTATTCGCAGCCGCATCTGTCAAATGATCCCGCAAATTATTAATAGAATGAGGCACCATCGCCAATAATCCAATCTGCGTCGCTGCCATAAAGCAATTCAAACTGACTTGGCCCGTTTGCAAATAATAGACGCTACATGTGCTCACCCATCCAAAGAAAATGAGCACAAAAAAGTCGCTTACTCCAATATAAGCTAAGGGATAAGGACCGCCCGTATAAAGATAGCCGCAAGCGACTGACAGCAAAAGTACGCTAAATAAAGGCCATCCTCCCGCCAACATTAAGGGAATCCCGCACAGTAACGCCAGCGCAAAACAAAGACAGCCTGCTATCCACACTTGTTTAAAAGTCAGCAGTCCATTTTGTGTCACACGCAAAGGACCTAATCGTCCAGCTCGATCTGTTCCCTTCTTAAAGTCTAAAGCATCATTGGTCAAATTGGTCCCAATTTGAATCCATAAAGAGCACAGCAAAGTCAAAATTACTAACTCCCACTTGAGCTGCTTCACTTGCCCCATTGCTAGGGCTGTTCCTACAATAATGGGAACAAACGATACAGGTAATGTTCTAGGCCTGGAAGCTAAGATCCAGGCTTTAAATGAAGTCATCTCTTTAGGAAGTGATACACATTCAGACATAACCCTACTACTCCTTTAAGGAAGACGTGGAAACTGATCAAAATTAGGTTTACGTTTTTCTAAGAAAGCATTTTTTCCTTCTTGCGCTTCTTCTGTCATGTAATACAATAAGGTGGCATTTCCGGCTAAATCTAAAAGGCCAACTTGTCCATCACAATCAGCATTTAAACAAGCTTTTAAGCAGCGCAGAGCCAACGGAGAATGCTGTAAAATGTCACGGCACCATTTGAGTGTCTCTGTTTCTAAATCTTCTAAAGGTACCACGCAATTAACCAATCCCATGTCAAGCGCTTCTTGGGCGTTGTATTGACGGCATAAATACCAGATTTCGCGCGCTTTTTTCTGTCCCACGATACGCGCCAAATAACTGCTTCCTAATCCACCATCAAATGATCCCACACGCGGCCCTACTTGTCCAAAACGCGCATTATCTGCAGCAATGGTCAAATCACACACGATATGCAACACATGCCCCCCTCCAATCGCATATCCTGCCACCATGGCGATAACGGGTTTAGGCAAAGCGCGAATTTGTTTTTGGAGATCCAAGACATTCAATCGTGGTACGCCATCTTGACCCACATAACCTTCATCACCTCTCACGCGCTGATCACCACCTGAACAAAATGCCAGCGGACCTTCTCCCGTCAGAATGACAACGCCAATAGAAGAATCTTGACGGCAAATTTCAAAAGCATCTTGCATTTCTTGAACAGTCTCGGGACGAAAAGCATTGCGTACTTCAGGACGATTAATCGTCACTTTTGCAATCCCTTCTTCTGTTTTTTCCAAGCGGATATCTTGATAATGTTTGATTGTTTCCCATAAAGAGGCAGCAGTTGTTGACATATGTTAACCTATTTTAATGTGAATAAAGCCATTAAATTTGCTGAAACCAGAAGAAAGATATAAACGAGAAGGAAATAAACGTAAAGCTTCTATACAATTTTCTCTATTCTACCGCTTGCGATCTTGCTTATCTTATTAAATATTGGACTTCTTTCAAAACTGGGTGATGTTTGAGATTTTTTCAGATTTGTTTGAGATTGAATTTTTGATTTTCTTTGACATACCCGTCTAGGGTAGGCAAAGAAAATCAAAAATTCAAGATCAAGCAAAGATAAAAAAGATCA
>JASBUW010000175.1 GCA_030147755.1 Parachlamydiaceae bacterium | reverse complement strand
TGATCCCAATCTTGACATTGCAGCCTAGAAGAAAATAATTTCAAATATAGGGCACTAGGAATTTGAGAACACGCCCTAATTAAGGTGTCGTCGAAATTTTAACACAAAGAGACAAAGGCACGAAGGGAGCAAAGCTTCTTTAACCTTTCTACCTTTGTGCCTTCGCGCCTTTGTCTCTTTATGTTAAAATTTCGACGACACTTTGAATTTAGCGCGTTTCATCTAAATAACGAATCGCATCCAGTGCTGCCATGGCGCCCATGCCCGCCGCTATCACCACACGCCCATAAGACATTGACGTCACATCACCTGCAGCAAAAACTCCCGGTACGCTTGTAGCCATATTTTGACCATTGAGCACTATTTGTCCTGAAGAAGTGAGCTTGAGTTGATCTTGAAATAACTCTGAATTGGCTTTATGTCCAATAGCAACGACTACGATATCAGTAGGCATATGCGTCATTTCTTGTGTTTGGCTATTTTTCAAGAGAATACCAGTTACTTTATCCGCTGAAGGATCTAAAATATCTTCTACTTCAGTTTCATACATCACGTGAATTTTTTTGTTTTTAAAGACCATGTCTTGATGAAATTTAGATGCTGCAAATTTTTTTCCACGATTGACAATCGTGACTTTGGTTGCCATGTCCGATACATGCTGTGCCTCTTGTAACGCCGCATGACCTCCGCCAATCACAACAACTTCTTTTCCTTCAAAATTGGCGTTTCTGCAAAAAGAAGCAGCTGTGACGCCTTTTTTTCTCAAAGCCGTTTCATTAGGTAAATCTAACCAACGTTTCGTTGTTCCTGTTGCCACAATGAGTGCATGCGTATAGATGGTCTGTCCACTTACCAATTCAATGCGAAATGGACGATTTAGGACATCTACTTCTTTTACCGAATCTTCTTGGAAACGTGCGCCAAATTGCTGCGCTTGCACTCTAAATTTATTTAAAAGATCCACGCCCTCGATCTCTTCTAAAATGCCCGGATAGTTATCAATATTGTGAATGAGGGCCATTTGTGCGTTGCAATCCGAGTCTTGAATGACTAAAGGATTTAATCCGCCTTGTGCTGCAAAAATCGCAGCGGAGGATCCTGCAGCGCCTGAACCTAATATCACAAGATTTTCAATTTCAGTTGCTTGTATTCCGGATGTCAACAAAATTTGAAGACAAGCGAGTAGAATAAAATTAAAAATTTTCATTTTTAAACTCCTATTAAAGATTAGAATTAATTAGAAAAAACTTTCCATTCCGCTATCCCTTCTTCTGCAGCTTGTTGATCGGCTAAAGAAGGACCCCATTGTCCTGCTTCGTAAGTAGGTAAAGCGCTAGCAGAGCCGGATAACCAATGATTTAAAACGGGAGTAAAAAGACGCCAAGTGGAAGTGATTTCTCCCATATCAACAAAATCGCTCTGATCGCCTTGAATAGAGGCTAAAATGAGATTTTCATAAGCTTCTCGTTTGGCAAAAGCAAGATCAATATCTACGGTATAGGGGACAAGGTGGCTATCTTGATGTAAGAGTACTTGGCTTTGAGGCTGTATTACGAGGGTAATGGCATCAATTTTCCAGGGATTCTCTTTTAAATTTAAAGTGATTTGAGTGGTTTGTGCCGCTAAACGTTTTCCTGAGCGGATGTAGATGGGAACTCCTTGCCATCTTTCATTGTCAATGAATAATTTTGCTTGTACAAATGTTTCAGTTTGGGATGTAGCCGGCACGCTTTTTTCTTGTGTATAGCCAAGCACGCCTTTGCCTTGAATAAGTCCGGAACCATATTGTCCTCTCACCACCCATTGATCGATTGCATCTTCAGGGAAAGCACGAATCGCTTCTAAAGCTTTGACTTTCTCGTGATGAATGGTATCTGCTTGAAGATCGAGAGGGGGTTCCATTGTGGCTAAAGCGAGCACTTGCATTGCATGATTTTGCACAACATCACGCAAATGCCCTGTATTTTCATAGAAATTAGCTCTATCTCCTATGCCGATAGTTTCGCTCAAAGTGAGTTGAATATTTTTGACAAAATGATGATTAAAGAGTTCTTCAAAGCGCGCATCTTGAAATCTAAATTGAATGAGTTTGTGCACGCCTTCTTTTCCTAAATAGTGATCCATTCTGTAAATTTGCTCTTCAGTGAGAAACTGTGCAATATGGGCTTGCAGTTCTAAAGCAGAGCTTAAATCATGTCCAAAAGGCTTTTCTATCACGACACGTGAAAATGAAGCATCTGCAGGGGAATGAATCAAATGATGTTCATGAAGTTTCTGGATGATAATCGGGAAATAAGAACTATCAGTCGCTAAGTAGAAGAGGTGGTTGCTTTGAGTGCCTCTTTCTTGATCGATTTGCTTTAACAAGCGACTTAACTTCTCATAACTTTCATCTAAACTAAAATCGGCTTCATGGTAATAAAGATGTTCTTTAAACGCTTCCCAATGACTATCAGAGGGTTTTTGTCGAGAAAATGTTAGTAATGAATGATGAACAGAAGCGTGAAAATCTTCTGTAATCAATGGCCTGCGTCCAATGCCTACTAAAGCAAAATTTTCGTGGAGTTGTTCCTCATGAGCTAGATTATAAATGGCGGGGAAAAGCTTGCGTGCTGTGAGATCACCTGTAGAACCAAAAATCACGACAGTGACAGGTGGACTATTGGTGTGGGCATATGCTTCTCCATAATTTGCAAGAAAGAGCACACTTAAAGTGAGCAATAAAAATCTAAACATGACATCTCCATTAAATATGTTTTAACGCAGTGGATAAATAAAAGGACAAACGACACCAACGACACCAAGGACCTTAAGGACAAAGTGGACAGAAGGACTTTTTATTTTTGTCCACTTTGTCCTTAAGGTCCTTATTGTCCTTGGTGTCGTTTGTCCTTTCTAATTTTATTATGTTTCCTCTTCTTTAGCTTGAAGAGCCGTTTTATAAGGGGGAAGAAAATCAGTTGTAAATGAAATAAATTTATTTTTTTCCGTATCTTTGTACATTTTAATCGCAATAGGAACGGATGCATCGTCTGGAATTTTCCATTCCGTCAAGGTTAAGCATTTTGTTAATTGACCATCAGTATAATAACAGGTGCTAAAGCCAGGAAGATTTTCCATAGCGGCAAAGAGAGCTAATCGACGTACTTTTTCAGTAGTGAAAATGTCTTTTACCGCTTTCACTTTTCTATTAGTGGTGATGAGATGCACGTGTAAGTTACCTGTGGGCTCATCTTTGCGAGCAGGATCAAAGCTATCACGTACTTTATTGATGTACGTTTCCAATCTTTGTTCAGCTATTGAAGAAAGAAAAGGGACGACTAAATAAAGGTGGCAAGGTTCATTTTGATGTGTCTTGGCAAGGGCTTTCTTGAGTTCATCAATTAAATGACGTATTTGTTTTCCAGAATAAGCAGCATCATCAAAAACGACAAAATGGCGCTCTTGTTTATTGAGGGCAGATTGTTCACCTCTGATATTTTCCACAGTGTCAGTCGCATTGATAAAAAAGGAAGTAGGGGCTTGATTGAGATAAGGCAAAGCAAGTTCAGCTACCCATTGTTGACTTTTGTGTTTGACAAAACCAATGGAATAATCTTGATTGCCTAATAACTCATTGAGCTTCTCACAGCTTGCTTGTAAGCCCGCTTTGAGTTCGTCAAAAGTCAAAATATCTACAGAATCAAAAAGTTCTTTAACAATACCATAATACAAAGGATGTCGTTGTTGAACATCTGCAAGATAAGTGTCTACTTCATCTCTTAGAATCGCATTTTTATTTTTTAATTCGGCAGGAGATTCACAATTGAGCGGAATATTGCGTTCATCTAGCTGTGCTTGCAACTGAGCGGCCTTGGTTTGATCAACAGCTTTTAAAGCCTGCACATCACAAGGGACAACGTGCATTTTAATGATGTTTTTGGGGAACAAAATTTCTTTAGTGATATGCCCAAATAAGACTTTGCTCCATCGCCTGCGATAAGCTGCGCTGAAAATAAGTACGAGACCTAAACTGAAGAGTGTCGGTAAAATAGCTTGTTTGAGTTTGTCTACTCTTTCCCAAAAAGAATAATCTTTAGCGTAGCGATGCAGGGTATACTCTCGTCCTTGATACTGAGTTTTTTCACGATTAATAAGAGTTAAATCTTGATAATTGATTTTATCTTCTTTATTTTTGATTTTCATTTAAATTACCATTTAATTGTTTAAATATACTACGATATGTTTAAATTAATTAAAAATCAAGAATAAATAGATGTCCAAGTAATAAGAGAGCTGCCTTATATCATAAGAATGACACATGTCATTTTTATGATGTAAGATTTTAGCAAAACTTTATATCATGAAAATGACATATGTCATTCTTATGATGTATCTAGAGTTTGGAGATTTTTGATAAAAAACTGTGTCACGGTAGTGACAAATCCTCTCAGTAGCCTAGGGCGTGTCCGGAAATTGCTAATTTAGGCCATTAGCAATTTCCGGACACGCCCTAGTGAACTTTCACCTTATTTCGGATCTAATGATTCATAGTAGTCTAACAAATGTTGCTCTATTCTCATGATTTTCTCTATATTCTCATAGACGTGTTGTAATACTTCCATGAGATTGTCTACTTTTTGCAGATCTTCAGCCACAGTTTCTTTGTCATTATTATATCTGTCTACATAGGCCTTGTCTGCAGGATGATGTTGATTAAGATGGTCAACAAATTCTTTAAAAACTTTCTCTTCAGCATCTTTTACCAACTGGACTTTTGGCAACCAGGACATATAGAGATTTTTGATGGCTTCTCCATTCTTACCGCATATGGATTGGGCTTGTTTAATAAAGGCTATCTTTTTTTCTAAGGATAGATCTACTACACGTGGATCAGGCAATTTTTCTATATGTTCCGGCCTTAGTATATCGTAACAATCTTCTATGTTTTTTTTTCTACCATCAAATCCATAACGCATGTTTTGTGCTCTTGTAATTCTTTCATCATTGGAATTCAGATTTATTGGTTTAAAAAAATGTCCATCTATATAGTAATTTGTTTGATATAATGTGTTTAAGGACTTCTGTAATTTGTTACGAATTTCTAGATGGATGGCTATACCAAGTATCCAAATAAATTGATGAAAACTCTCATTTTTACCCATATTGTCGATTGGATCCATCTGTTCTAAATCTTCAAGTTTAGAAAAGGGAGGAAGCTCGTAGATTTTTGCTATTATAGAAATTTCTTCCTCAGATAAATCAGTCCGATTAAACATTTGTTTTAACAAAGTATGAGTCACTTTTAATAATTCTTGCGCTTCTTTTTGCAATGTTTCAGGCATCACATTGTCTTGTTTAACTTCAGGTTGAGCTTGAGGAGGGAGTAAGTCTATTTTATCCGCCAATTGATCATCAGCTCGTTTTATATCAATTTCACTCTCTATTTCATCCTCTATCGGTTTTTGCTCTTTTGGTTCAATAAGAATGCCTTTGAGAGCTTCTTTTGGAGTTTTCCAGTAAGAATACAAGGCATATAGAGTGGCTAAACCAGCTAAAACAACTAGAACAATAGCCACCACTTTCTTTTGCAAAGGAGTGAATCTTTCTGAAATTTGCCCTTTAAAAACAGCATAATTAGCATTTGCATATGATGTAACAGCGTAAATATTATTCATGTTATTATCCAATATTTAAAAAAATAAAAAATTAAATCAACTTCATTATTTTAAGTGATATTTCATTTTAAGTAAATAAACAATTTATTAACCTTTAAAAGATTAATTCATGGATTCTGAACTGGAGTCCATGGGAATGAGCGTAAAAGCTTCTTTTTTACGCGGGGTAAACAAGAGTCCTTTTTCTTTCAACATCAAAAGTAAATCTTTCATAATCGCGTAAGCTTCAGCGAGTTGTAAGTCATTTTGACCAAAATTTTCCATGTGATCCGGGTCTACATCTTCTTTCTTTTTAATTTCTTTGAGCATATTTTGATAATTTAAGCTCGCTTCTAGGCGGTCTTGGGAGTTGCTTTTCAACTTTTCGAGGTAAGGCGTATAGGAATCTTGCTTCTCTTGAAGACTAAATTTGTATAATTTGCGGATTTTTTCTCTCTGTAAAAAAGGAATATCTGACAAATCGTCATCAAAATTAGATTTGATATGGTCATTTTCAAGCGGGTATTTTGCGAAACGCTCTCCTACTTCTGTTTCTGAGATAGGGCCTGGCACCACGATATCTGAGAGCACTCCGGTCAATTGAGGTGTTTTTCCTGACACGGTATAATAACGTCCTCTGGTGACTTTATATTCTCCTTGAGGATTCACATGCTCATCATCGGCAGTTGTTAAAGTAAAGGTTTGATAGGAGCCTTTTCCAAACGTATGATCATCTCCAATGACAAGCGCGCGCCCATAATCTTGCAAAGTTTGTGCGACAATTTCAGAGGCTGAGGCGCTCATGCGATTCACTAGCACTATTAGAGGCCCATCCCATTTCATTGTGCCATCTAAATCGCGCAAATGTTGAATACGCCCATTTTCATCCTTAATAGAGACAACAATGCCTTTGGTAATAAATAAACCTGTCACAGCCACTGCCTGTGATAGCAATCCTCCGGAGTTGTAACGCAAATCTAAGATGAGCCCTAACAAGTTATGCTCTTTTTTGAGTTTATTAATTTCTTCCTCTAAATCTGTGGCCGATGAACTCTCGCGATCTTGATAAAAAGAATAAAGGCGCAAATAACCGATGACTCCTTCTCCGTAAGGCTCGTAAGAGCTTTTAAAGCGCGTTTCTTTGAGCACGACTTCATCCCGTAGAATCTGGACGTCTAATTTTTCTTCTTTCTTAGTGCCGTCCGGGGCTGTCGAATCGCGCATGATCGTTAAATTAACTGGTGATTTGGCTTCGCCACGGATTAAATCCACGGCATCTCCAATATCCATTCCCACCACGGGTTCTCCATTTACTGCCACAATGCGATCTTTGACTTTCAACTGCTTACTAAGTGCAGCCGGTCCTCCCTCTACAATTTTAACGACTGTAAATCCATTAATATCATCGCGTAGCTGCGCCCCAATTCCAAAAAGTTTTTGCTGCACATTAATCATAAATTGGGTGGCTTCACCCGGAGTAAAATAAACAGTATGTGCATCAAGTGCAGAAGCAGTCGCTTTCAAGACGTTAGCTAAAATAATTTTTTCTCTTTCTGCTTGAGGAACTTGCATTTCTTCTTCATATTTGGTTTGTCTTTTCGTGATGCGTTGAATGGATTTTTCACGCATATCTTCATTTAGTTTAGCCGCTGTTTCTACCTGCAAACCCCGAATACGCAGTAAACGATTCGCTAATTCTTCTTCTGACTTTGTCCATGTCATGTCTTTAAATTCTTCTGCACGCACATGTTTAGGTAAATTTTGGTAATCAATTTTTTGTTCAATCGAATGATGCCGTTTAATGGCGCGGATGAAAGCTTCATGAATTTTTTCAAAGGTACGAAAGTTATTGTGATTGTAATCAGAGATGATTTGCTGAAGTAATTCATCAGAAGGATGTGTCCACTCTTCAATATCAGATTCAATGAAATAGGTTTTGGTGGGATCTAACGTTTCTAAATAATTATTCAAAATACGTTGAACTAAAATAGGTGTCAACTTCTTATGAGAGGCGTGCGCTTTCATAATTTCTTTGGCTTTGAGAGTCACATCTTCCGGACCAATTTCCGGTTGTTTGGCCTCACACCATAATGTCAAACAGCATGCTAAGATAAATAAGTACTTGTGCATCAGACACCTTTGTCTTGTAAACGCTTTAAAATCAAAATTTTTATTGAGAAAAATCTAGCAAGTATTGATTATATTGTCTAAAATATCTTCTCACTTGGACCAAACTCATCTTAATCGAATTCCTTTTATCTGAAAAGAACTGCTTTTTTTATTCAGAAATTTTTTTTAATTAAAATTAAATTTATCTTGCCAATTAAATTAGAATTTGATATAATTAATTTTCTAAAACAAAACAATGAGTATTTATAAAATGAGGTGTTATAAATTTGATTGATGAGATTCAGCAACAAAACAAGGAATGAAATTTGAGTTCTAACTTGATTTTGTATAGTTTTAGCAATAGAAAATGATGTTAGAATTCATATAAACTTTAATCATTCTAAATTTGTTTTATGTAAAATAATTATGTTTATTTGATTTAATTTTATTAACAAAATAATGCATTGTCTATAAAGATAATGTAGGAGGTAAAAAATGGTTCAAGAAAATAAAGTTGAAGAAAAAAAAGTCGTTTCAATTACTGAAGCTGCTAAACTAAATAAAGTAACTAGACAAGCTATTTATGTAGCTATTAAATTGAATAAGTTAAAAGCAACCAAAGAGACAACTCGTTGGACAATCAATTTAGATGATTTAGAAGCCTATCGCAATCAAAAATATTCTCGTACGAAATCTGTTTTTGATGGCGAATTGCTATTTGACAATACAAAAGGATATTTTTCTGTGAATCAAGTGGCAGAAATGTTGGATGTTCCTGCTCAAAAGATTTACTATGCAACGCGTATTGGTTTGTTAAAAGCAGATCGTAAAGGAGCGGCTTGGGTGATTCATCATGATCATGTGAAAGAATACCAAGAAAAGTATGTACAGAAAAAAAATCGTCGTCGTCAAGCTAGCTAATTTTAGCTTGAAAATAATTTAAAATTTCTTTAATCGTTCATTTTTTATTTATAGTTAAGTAGGAAATGAACGGTTATATTCTTTCTTTTTCTTCAAATAAACCAGTGTTTCTACATGGGCTGTTTGAGGGAACATGTCATACACATGACATTCTTGAATTTGATAATCTTTTGCACATAAAAGGCTTAGATCTCTGGCTAGGGTAGAGGGCATACAAGAGACATAAATGAGGTTTTCTGCCTGTGCTTTCAATAAAATTTGAATAACTTCCTTAGACATTCCGTGACGTGGAGGATTGGCGACAATTAAACTGGCTTGGTGGAGTTTAATCCAACGAGGGAGGAGTTTTTCTACATCACCTTGTATAAAATGAGCTGTTTTAATGTGATTAAAAGCAGCATTTTCTTGCGCAAACTTAATGGCTTCCGGATTGTATTCCATTCCGGTAATAGGATAGCCCTCTTGTGCTAAAAGCAAAGTGGTCATCCCAAATCCACAATAAAGATCTAAAAGATGGCGCTGAGGGGTTTGAGAAGCGAGTTGACAGATTTTGCGATAAATGGTTAGGCTTTGTTCCGCGTGGTTTTGAATAAAAGTTTGCGGAGAAAAACGAAAAGTTAAGCCTTCTATTTTTTGTTCACAATAAGGATCGCCTAGCTGAACTTGTTTTTCAGAAGTTTGAATAAGAATACCTGCCAGCGAAGGGTTTTGCTGAAGTACAGTTTGAAAAATTTTACGATCAATAGGAAAGGCATAGGGAAACAGAAAAGATAAAATGAATTGATCGCGGTGATTTTTTAAGATTGTCAACCGTCCTTCTTGTTGAGTCGGATTGTCAATTTGGTGAACGAGCTGCTGAATTTGTTGTAAGATAGGGTGGTGGGGTTCATTGAAAATCGGACAAGTTTGCACGACCACGAGAGAGGTATTATCTTGTGCAATATAACCTGCTTCAAATCCTTTGTCTTTAGGGCGCAAATGTAAAGTCACATGACGACGATAGGCCCATTTCAATGAAGCAGGGGTGACCTGAATGGGCGGAGCGGATAAATGTCCAATTCTTTGCAAAGCATCGCTTACAGCATGCTCTTTATATTTTAATTGAGCTTGATCGTTGATATGTTGCAATTGACAGCCTCCACATGTGCCAAAATAAGGACAGAGAGGTTGTGTGCGATAACTGCTGGCGTGTAATACATCGATTAAAGTGCCCTTGGCAAAAGAGCGTTTAATGTCTTTAATTTGACAAACAATGCGATCACCTACTGCTGTGAAGGGAACAAAAACAACAAATCCCCGGTAGCGCAAAATGCCTTCCCCACCAAATGCCAGAGTTTCAATTTCGCCTTCAATCAATTGGTCAAGCGTTAAGAGCGTCATGTATCCGTAGAGGCAAGGGGTAAAGTGGAGGAAGAAGAGGATTCAGAAGAAGGAGATAAGTCCTCTAAGATTTTAAAATCACGAATCAGCAATTGAATGCTTGATTTATTAATTTGAGGGGTAAAAGCAATCCGTAATTTCAAATTTTTTCTGCGCAACTGTGTACTATAAGCCGCTTTACCGAGGGCGACTCCTTCTAACACGCGGTCACCCTGCTCTAAATAGAGTTTAAGATGGGTTTTGCCTACAATTTTAGGAGGCCACGTTTGCAAAGCATCGCAATATAAAATGGGCTGCGGATTTTCATTACCATATGGTTCTAGCAATTTAGCTGATTCCATAAAATCAAAAGTAAGTTCGCTAAATTTAATTTCAGCGTCGAGTGGTAATTTACTCATGACATCTGAAGGTTGTAATTGTTTATTAGCAGTCGCAATAAAGCAGTTTTTGAAAGTTTCGATGAACTCTTCTTTGACTGTAAGGCCTGCTGCAAAATCATGTCCACCAAAGTTCAACAAAATATCAGAACAGTTCTTTAAAGTGGCTAGAAGGGGAAATTCGCGAATAGAACGTACGGATCCTTTGCCGATTCCTTTATCGATGGCAATCATGACAGTGGGACGATTATATTGTTTAGAAATGCGTGTGGAAATAATGGCGATGACGCCGGGATGCCATTTGTCTGATACCATCACGATGGCTTTATTGTCTAAAATAGAAGGATTTTCTTGAATGGTAGAATCTACATCAAGAGACATCGTACGCTCAATTTTTTGTCTCTCAATATTATTTAAATCGAGTTCTAACGCCATTTTCTCTGCAAGTTCAGCATTCTTGACTAGGAGCATTTGCACGCCTTTACGTGGATCATCAATACGTCCTAAACTATTCAAACGGGGAGCAATTTTGGAAGCAATTGTAAAAGTAGAGAGATCATTGAGATCGACATCGCAAATGGAAAAGAGCTTAGACAGCCCCATGCGCTTCCCTTTGCGTAATTGACGCAATCCATACCGCACTAAAATGCGATTCTCTGTATCTAATAGCGAACCCATATCAGAAATGGTTCCTAAAGCGACAAGATCTAAATAGCGCTTCAAATCAATTTTCTTAGGAGGAAGCTTGCCTTCGGCTGTGAGTTGATTTGTAATGCCATGCGCCAATTTAAAAGCAACTCCCACTCCGGTCAGGTCTCGGTTGGGATAAGCATTATTGACCAATTTAGGATTTAATGTTGCGACGCAGTGAGGAATCTTATCTGTAGGTTCATGGTGATCTGTGATGATGACATCGACATTCTGGGCGGCCACTTTAGCAATTTCGACAGCGGCTGTGATCCCGCAATCTACTGTAATGAGCAGTTTACACTCATTCATCAAAGCATATTCGAGGGCTTCTACAATCAAACTTTGACGCAGTGTGCCCCGATTAGAGACATAAAAGAAAACATTGGCACCTAAATCTTGCAAGAACTCGGTCAATAATGTTGTGCCGGTCATTCCGTCAACATCATTATCCCCATAAATGAGAATGTTTTCTTGATCACGAATCGCTCGACAGACGCGGTTGACAGCTTGTGGCATTTCAGCCATTAAAAAGGGATCATGCAAATCAGGTAGCTTAGCATACAGATAATCATGAATTTGCTTAAAAGAGCGAAAATTGCGAGAAACTAAGATTTGAGCAATAACGGGATGAAGCTTAAACTCTTTAATGATACTTTCCTTGAGTTCATCATCCATGGGAGGATAAATCCAAACAGGTTCTTCTTGATTAGGGGCAGGGGAATGCATCGAATTTTCGCTCCGTTTATCTAATGAGATGATAAAACAATCTCTTAAGTCGCTTGTTTATTCGTTCTGAGCGTGTTTTCCACGCCCCTTTGAAAATGGTTAAATTGTTAAGAATCCCTTTTGGTCACGTGTGTATAAAATCATCGTCGATTATCGATGCTTTAATAGGTTATTTTATCTGTCAGGAGCTCAAAGTCAAGTTAAATGATGCTTTTGATGAAAAAGGAGAGAAATTAAGCGCTTGCTTTGATGGTAAAATTTTGCTACAACGGAAAGCATTGGTTGCTACTGCTAGGTTTAAATATGTAGGTTTATAAGTATGAAAAATCAATTTATTTTATTTTTGTTTTTATTATCTTATTATTCTTTCCCTCTCCAAGCACATCCTGGGCATTCTGATTCTCACCATCTTTATGAACCTTATGAATATGATCCTGAAATCTTAGCAGAAGTAGATAGTGACACGAGTGAAGCCGATGATGACTACCTTTATGACTTTAGCTTGTCTAAAGGATCTTGTACGTGTCTTACTATTCTTAGGTTATCAGTATCCTCATGAATATGATCCTGAAATCCTAGCAGAAGTAGATAATGATACGAGTGAAGCCACTGATGACTACCTTTATGACTTTAGCTTGTCTCAATTGCCACGAGATAAAGGAAATCCACAAGATATTAATAATGCTATGCGTACGCATATGCAAAAAGCAACGCGCTATTTCGAATTAAAAAAAAATTTGAGAAGTGTCTAGAACATCTCAAGACAGTAGAAAAACAGGAATCATATTATCAAACTAATGCTATTGATAAAGGTAAGCTTTTGGCTTATAAGGCTTATTGTAAAATGTATTTGAAAAGCTATGAAAGCGCGGTTGATTGTTTTGAAGATTTAATTAATTATCTTACTATTACTGATCATTATAGGCCTTGTTTATTTGCTAGCTATTTTTATCATGCTTTTTGCTTATGTGCTTCTGGAAAAGAAGACAAAGCTAAAGCTAAAATTAAGAAATTAGTTGAAATGAATTTAGTTGATAAAAATGAACCTTTGCTAACAATTTATGATCAACCTTGCTTTCATCCTAACGGAATTAGTCGAAGTCACCTTATTCGAATGAGCCAAGATATTGCAGAAGTGACGGGACATAATATTTTAGCTGCTAATAATCAATTCTATCCTGAAATTGTGTTAGGTAATACTTCTAATGAGAGACAAGAAATATGTAAGAGCCTGTTAAAAAACTGCTAATGGCTTGAATTCGATTTCTTTTCCCCTAGGAGACGCTTTAGCTTCCTAGGCAATATTAATCCAATATGGCCTAGGAAGCTAAAGCGTCTCCTAGGGAGAAAATAATCTCGAAGGCAAGCTATTAGCAGTTTTTTAACAGGCTCTAATGAAAATTGTACTTACTTAGCCGGTGTAGGAGCTTATGCAGCATCTTTTATTCCAAATCCTGCTCTTCAAAGATTAGTTTTATTATCTTTAGTCTATTTTCAAGTTCAATGTGTAAAATGTTGTAAAGATGGACTTGGCAGTGAAAATTGTTTAAAAAGTTTAAAAACTATTCTGAGATATACTTTAGATCAAGAAATGTTGGATGGTTTATGATTTTCATCTATTTATGGATCTTATTTTTTCTAATAGGAATTTTGTTGGGAGTGACAACAGCTAAATATACAATAAAAAAGAAGAGTTTCTATAGTAGCCTTATATTTATTCCTTGTCTTGTTTTGAATTTTTTTTCTATTAACAATCCTTTTATTAGTGATATTAGATATTACTTGTTTGGGTTGGTTTCTGGATTAGTAATATATTGGGTTGTTTACGAGATAAATTATAAAAAGAAATTAGAGTATTAAAATTTTTTTGTTATTCAAAACAATTTTTCTTTTATCTATTTCATAATTTTGAAATTTTCTACTCGAAAGTTCTTGTACATGCAATTTTTTTCTTGCTTTTTTAACAAAAGCAGCTTAATAATTGAGGTTCTTGAAATATTTTTTCGCAAAATTGTGGAAAAAATCTAAGTGTAAACTATCAAGAAAACACAACATTAAACTAGTCTGAGGTTTTTATATGTCGCAAAATACCAATGCGGAATTTGGTAAGTGGCGTTCGTTTTTTTGGCCTGTACATGGTTACGAGCTTAAAAAACTTCTTCCCATGTTCTTCATGTTTTTCTTTATTTCCTTTAACTATACCATTTTAAGAGATACCAAAGATACTTTGATCGTGACAGCTGCGGGTGCAGAAGCGATTCCTTTCTTAAAGTCTTTTGGAGTTGTTCCTGCTGCTATTTTATTTATGATCGTGTATGCGAAGTTGAGTAACATCTTAAGTCGTGAAAACTTATTTTATGTCACTTTGTTGCCTTTTGTGATCTTTTTCGGTTTATTTGCTTTTTTTATGTATCCCGTTAGAGAATCATTAATGCCAACAACTTCTGCCGAAGCTCTTCGAGCCTATTTACCCGGTGGATGGATTGGTTTAGCGGCTGCTTATCAAAACTGGATGTATTCCATTTTTTATATTCTGGCTGAGTTATGGGGAAGCGTCGTTCTTTCTCTTTTATTTTGGGGTTTTGCGAACCAAATCACACGCGTGACCGAAGCGAAACGTTTCTATAGCTTATTCGGTTTGGGTGCTAACGTAGCGCTATTAGTTTCAGGTCCTGCAATTGTGTATGTATCAGATATTCGCAGACATTTACCTGCTGATGTAGATGCATGGCAAATCTCACTCAATTATTTGATGGGAATGGTTGTTGTGGCAGGTCTTGCGATTATGGCGATCTACTGGTGGATGAATCGCAATATCTTAACAGATCCTCGTTTTTATGATCCTAGCCAACTAGCCGGTGAAAAGAAGAAAAAACCAAAAATGTCATTGGGCGACAGCTTCAAATTCATTTTTACGTCTAAATATATTCTTTGCTTAGCCATCTTAGTTATCGCTTATGGAATTTCCATTAACCTCGTCGAAGTGACTTGGAAGAGCCAAGTGAAATTGCAATATCCGAATCCTAACGATTATAGCACGTTCATGGGTAAATTCTCCTTCTGGACAGGTGCTGCAACCATTTTCATGATGTTGTTTGTGGGTGGTAACGTGATTCGCCGTAAAGGATGGGGATTTGCTGCTCAAATTACGCCTGTTGTATTATTAATTACCGGAATTGGATTTTTCTCTTTCGTGTTGTTTAGAGATAACTTGGCAGGTTTTATTGCTTATATGGGAACCACACCTTTATTCATGGCTGTGATGTTTGGTGCGATCCAGAATATTATGAGTAAATCGGCTAAATACTCTTTATTTGATCCGACTAAAGAAATGGCTTACATTCCACTAGATCCAGAATCTAAAGTGAAAGGTAAAGCAGCTGTTGACGTTGTCGGCGCGCGTTTAGGAAAATCGGGTGGTTCGGTTATTCAATTAGGTCTTTTGGCGTTTGGAACACTCGCGACCATTACACCTTATATTGGGGCAATTCTGATGGTGATCATTGCGGCTTGGATTGTAGCTGCGCGTTCATTGAACAAGCAGTTCCTTAAAGTCAGTGCTGATCAAAATCTGCCTACTGATAAAGACGGATCTGGTGATACAAAGGCGCCAGCTTCTGCTAGCTAATTGAACTCGTTTTCATGTGCTAATAAAACCCAATCTGTTTCCAGATTGGGTTTTTTCATTTTCAATTACCTTGTTATTTTGATTTTGTGTGGACAGAATGCTCAGGGATTTGTTATGCTATTTCTTTTATTTAAGCTTGATTTTTTACGGTTTTCGCTCGATTGACTGAGCATGAAGAAACCTACTCAGAAGTAGGCATGCGACGAAAATTGGCACTTATAAAAGGAACATGTCATTATGGAAAAACAGAAGCGTTGGCAATTATACCTGATTATTGCCGTCTTAGTTCTTACGCTTTACAACATTTTACCGACGATTTTTTACTATTCCAAACCGCTCCATGCCCCGATCGATGCTCCTAAAGCTGAGCAAGTCGCCTCTTCTATCATTAATCGTGTCAATGATTTAGAAGTGGAGTCTAAAAGTTGGTTAGCGTCATTTTGTAAATTATTAGGAATTAAACCTCTCTCTATTGATCTTGATCCTAATAATGCCAGCCTGATTCAGGTTTCTTTTAAAAATGAACAAGATGCTACTAAATTCCAGCGTTTTTTACCGATGGCCGGATCGCTTATTCCCTTTGTTCCTGCTCAGCTGGAGCTAAGTCCGGAATCTACTGCCATAGATAATACGAAGGTGCTTGTTCAGCGTAATATTGCTCTACAGCTTAATCCGGCAGAAATGGATCAATTATTCCAATTTACGCCTAAATACACACAAGATAATCAAATTGCTGATCTCTATCGCGAGATCACTTATGATCGCGCTACTCAAATCGCTCTAGCGATTGCTGGACCCAGCAAAGCAGCTTTGCAAATGTCGGCTATTGTCAATCATGGTCAAGAAGGACGCTATGAAGAAGAAGCGATTGTGCTTGCTAAAGAAATGGTCGATATGGACAGCGTTTTTGGTAAAAATAGTCCCATTACCAAACGCTATTTTTCAAGTTTCGCGCAGATACAATCCAAAGATGCCGATGCACTTCCGCAAAAGTTTTTAACCAAGTTGGAAAGTTTAAGTAAAAAAATTAAAGACCAACGTGAGGCTTTACGTCGCTTACAAGAACAGGGTGAGACTTTAGATCCTGCTCAAGAGCAATCGTTGACTACATTAGCAAGTCAAATCCAAACGCTAGAGACAGGCATGGGAGTTTTACGCAAAAATATGGCGGAATTCCAAAAAGGTCATAAGCCTTTAACTAGTGAACAAATTCAAGAACGCTTGGCAAAAAGTCCCACAAATGCGCAGGAACAAACGTTGAATCTAGAAGGATATCATCCTTTTATTAAAGGACTTTTAATTGGTTGGGATGATAGCCAAATCGAACTCGTGCTTTATGATGATGTGCAGCAATTGCGTTCTAAAGAGGGTAAAACTGAAAAAGAAGCGTATGTAAAAGAGAAAGCCAATCAATTTTTGATCAATGATGTGGCACGCATTGCCCGTTTGACAGATGAGTCTTTCAAGCCAAGTGAAAATTCGTATGTAGTGAATCTCGATACTTTAAACAATAGTCAGAGCTATCTGACGTTGAATTTGGGTTATGTCGCGAAAAAGCGTGCACAGCAAATTATTGATCAATTGCTACTCTCGTGGGCGCCTACTCATACCGATTTAATTCGCGATACTTATCCCATTCGTTCCTATGAAGAGTATAAAGGAGCTAAAACAGAGGATCAAAAACTCGGACTCGTTGTTTATGCACCTGCGATGTATGGCGTTCAAGCACCTACAGGGTTTCGCAATAATTCGATTTACGTGATTGCGAAAGGCATGGATGCCATTTCACAAAAATATCAAGAGGCTCCTGAAGCTCCCGAAAACCAAGCATTAGCTCAAGATTTCAATCAATTGAGCCAAGTACTGCGTCAAATGGGCTTTATTGGCTACTCAGGAGCTGCTTTTGACTTGCCTAAAGAATTTAGCAAAGATTTTATTTTCGAACTCAATGATTACTATAGCTATCTTTTGAAGGCAACCCGAGAAGATTTTACTGTCAAAGGCAGCAAACGCTATGCGGTGCTTGATTTTTCAGATGTTGAACAGCGTATTTTAACCTGGAATCATATTCAAGATCGTATTCAAGAAGATTTATTAAAGTGGAAAGAATCTTATCAAGCGGCTCAAGTGGATTTGAATGTCACCAGCCGTTATACAGTTCCTGCTCCAACTAAAAACGTTTATTGGGAAAATCTGAAATTAAGCGCAGCGAAATACTTTAGGGGAGATGACCGCAAAGTGCTTAAATGGGGTCTCGATCTTTCAGGTGGAAAAACTGTACGCATTGCATTATTGGATCAAAATAACCGTCCTGTGACGGATCCGGATGATTTGAAGCAAGCAGTGAATGAACTCTATAACCGTATCAATAAAATGGGAGTTGCCGAGCGTACGATTCGCATTGAAAATTCCAATATTTTATTAGATTTTCCGGGATCACAAAATCTCTCGGCGGCTGATTTAGTGAAAGCATCGGCGATGTATTTCCATATTGTAAATGAGAAATTTGGATCGATGAATCCGAATTTAGCTTCAGCTGTTAATCAGTTCTTACAAGATGTTTGGAATGAAGCAGTGGTGACAAATCGCAAAGATATTGAAAGCATCAATGAAATTGCCTGGCAGCATTTAGGCGGAGATATCACCTCGCCTGAAAGCATGCTTCCACGTAGTGACAATGCGAAATTGCTTTATGACAATGGCTTACGCTTGCCTAATCCACAAGATAAAGCCATGAGCCAAGCTTTTGATGATACGCTCTCTGCGATTGCAATGTTTAGAAGTGGTGAAAATTCTGAGCAAGATAGTCAGACACAACCGCTCCTGATTGTATTCCATAACTTTGCTTTAGAAGGCGCCAACTTAGAGAATATTCAAGCAGGCTATGATCCAACGCAAGGAAATATTTTGACATTCGGGATTAAGCGTTCTTATGAAGGCAAGAGTAGCAGTGGGAGTCCACGTGATGACTTCTTCACTTGGACCTCTCAATTTGCAGAAGACCGCATTGTGGGAACACCGAAAGAAGCTTATTCACATGGACGCGGCTGGCGTATGGCAGTGATTTTGAACGGAAGCGTGATCACAGCGCCTTCGTTGAATGCGGCTTTACGTGACGGAGGAACCATTAGTGGTCGTTTCTCTCAACGCGAAGTCAACCAACTGGCTGCGGACTTAAAAGCAGGTTCTTTGAGCTTTACTCCACGTATTTTGTCTGAAGAAAACGTGAGCCCAGAATTAGGCCATGAAGAGCGCACCAAAGGAATTATCGCCTCTATTGCAGCGTTAGTTGTGGTTGTTGTCGCGATGGTGGGTTACTATCATTTTGCCGGTGTCGTGGCATCTTGCGCAGTCTTCCTCAATATTCTCATCATGTGGGGTGTCTTGCAGAACATTGGAGCTGCATTGACTCTTCCTGGTATTGCCGGTATCGTTTTAACAATTGGAATGGCCATTGATGCCAATGTCTTGGTGTTTGAGCGTGTCCGTGAAGAATTTAAAATCTCAGGACGCATCGGATCTGCTATTCAAGCAGGTTATCGCAAGGCATTTAGTGCGATTATCGATTCTAACATCACGACGATTATTGCGGCTTTAATCTTGATTCAATTTGACTCAGGACCCATCCGAGGCTTTGCTGTGACAATCATTATTGGTATTATCTCGTCGATGTTTACAGCCTTATTTATGACTCGTTACTTCTTTGCTGGATGGGTGCGTAACCCCAATAACAAAGAGCTTTCGATGGCACAATTCCTGAAGCAAACCAATTTTGACTTCTTGGGACAAGCTAGAAAAGCGATTATTATTTCATTAATCGTGATGGGATTGGGAACCTATTTTCTCGTGCAAGAGCGCAAAACATTGTTCGGCATGGACTTTACAGGTGGCTACTCATTAACAGTGGATGTGGCGGAACAAGCTAACCATCCTGATTATCGTCTAGAAGCGATCAATGCCTTGTTGGATCAAGGAGCGTCTCGTCGCGATTTTGAAGTGCGTGAGTTAAGTCGTCCGACGCAATTGCGTATTCAGCTAGGAACAAGCATGGATGAGAAAGGACATCCTTTCTACCAAATGCCGGAGATCAATCCAGCTGAAGGTAAATATGCGTTTGATTACCAAAGAGATCCTCGTTTGACATGGGTAGTCAATACGCTGCAAGCGAATCCTAACTTGCAAATTCAGCCATCTGAATTGACGAATTTACAGAAAAACTGGACCATCATGAGTGGACAATTCTCAGATGCAATGAGAAATAATGCGATCTTAGCTTTAGGAGCAGCTCTTTTAGCAATTCTGCTTTACATCACCGTGCGCTTTGAATTTAAGTACGCAGTGGGTGCTGTAGCAGGATTAGTGCATGACGTAATTATCACATTAGGTATCTTAGCCTTCTTGCATGCGGTGGGAGTACCTCTCCAAATTGACCTGCAAGTGGTGGGTGCCATCATGATGATTATTGGATACTCATTGAATGACACGATTATTGTATTTGACCGTATCAGAGAAGATATCAAAGTCTTACGCCGCATGAAGTTTAAGGAGATTGTCAATCACGCCTTGAATGTTACGTTAAGTCGTACGATTATGACATCAGGAACCACAATTCTGGTTCTACTAGCCTTAGTCTTGCTAGGTGGACAAGCAATTTTCGCTTTTTCCTTGGTGATGACTATTGGAGTAGTTGTCGGAACGCTTTCGTCATTGTTTGTAGCATCGCCTGTTATGTTGTACTTCCACAACAAGGAAGTGGGCGAGCATCAACCGAATGGAGAATCCAATCATCTCAAGAACGCTTAATCCGTAGCGTTCTTTAATATAAAAGGCCAAGTTTCTTTAAACAGAAACTTGGCCTTTTTGTTTTTCAAGAGAGTTTCTGATTTTGTATGCAAAGCCTTTTTAGGAATGCTTTTACCTGTGTTTAATGGACTTCTTTCAAAACTGGGTGATGTTTGAGATTTTTTCAGATTTGTTTGAGATTGAATTTTTGATTTTCTTTGACATACCCGTCTAGGGTAGGCAAAGAAAATCAAAAATTCAAGATCAAGCAAAGATAAAAAAGATCA
>JASBUW010000169.1 GCA_030147755.1 Parachlamydiaceae bacterium | reverse complement strand
AACATTTCCAGGAGTCAGCTGAAAAGCTAAAATTTCTCCTTTTTCATTGATTACAAGATGTAATTTAAACCCATAAAACCACCAGGAAGTTGTTTTACCTCTCTTCGCTAAACCTTTGAAAATCTTATTTCTTTGGATACGCTTATTATGGCAAACATCTATTGATGTCGAATCAATAAAAGCTATTCCTGTCATCTTAATCTGATTGCCAACTGGAATGAAATTCCCGTTCCTTGGAAATCGATTACGCTTTCTCTCATTGCTGAAACCAATCCTACTTTAGCAACACAACTACTTACCCAAATCCCAGATCGAGAAATCGACGAAGGAACGAATCGCTTCATTTTACAGGCCAATGCATTTTTGCAATCCCATACAACGGAGCGTTTGTAGCGTAGACTTTAGTCTGCGCTACACATTTTCCTTAACCAACACTCGTGTATAACCTTTCGCTTGTTATCAAATTAAATTTCTTCTACTCTCCTTAATTTACATTTTAAGCCTGATAATAAGAGAAAAAGAGGTTTGTCGAGCAGATAATGAAAAAATCAACTTATTATATCTTAAGTCTCTCTTCCTTCGTTTACATTTTTGCATTTGATAAGAGCTCACTGATGGCTCATGAGCAAAATCACTCATTCCTCACGAAAAAAAACAAACTAGATTTTGTCTATTTCTTAAAAGTAAATGACAACCTAGATGAGGAAAAAAAAGAAAAGATAGAAGCGATCCTTAAAAGTTATGAAAACGAAATTCAAAAAGATCCCCATAACATCAAACTGATACTGGCAATCGCAGATGTGTATTATTCTTTGGGAAAATATAAAGAAGCCGCCGGTTTTTACCTCCAAGTGCTTGATTTAGATCCACAAAATACCAAAGCTAAGCTTGCTCTTGCAAAAGCCTATTTAAGCGATAAGAATATTGCTGAGAGCCAAGTATTATTTACAGAATTGAATGAGGTTGAACCTAACAATTCTGATGTTTTAGGAGGATTAGGCAGAATTGAAGCCTTAAACAAGCAAGAAAAGCAAGCTGAAATTCTTTACTCAAAATCTCTAGAAATTGATCCTCAAAATTTTTCAACCCTTTATTACCTGGCAGAGCTAAGAATTGATCAAAAAAGATACAGTGAAGCGCTAACTATTTTGCATAAACTGCAGACAATCGATCCGAAAGCAAACTGGGTTAAACAAGCCATAAACAGAGCTAAGCTGGGCCCCATTTTAGATCAGGGAAAAAAATTAGAAGAAAAAAAAGACTTCGATTCTGCTTTAACTCTCTACACTCAACAATTAACAGAGGAACCTAATAGTCTCGATCTTTATATAGCCCTAGCTAAGCTTTACACTAAAATGGGTAACTATACGGAGGCCATTCATACTTTACAGCAAGGATTAAAACTTTATCCACATGATACTGCGCTCCTTTTAACTTTAGGCTTCACTTATCTTGAAGAAAGAGAGCTATCTCAAGCAGAATCCCTTTTAGATTTAGTAGACCATCAAGGCGTGGGAAATTCTGAAGCTAAAGCCGGATTAGGACGTATTGCAGAATTGAAAGGAGATAAACGAAAAGCCGAAATGCTTTATCAAAGTTCCATTGAACTCAATCCTTTAGATATATTACCTCTTTCCTATCTAGCCAACCTATATCTTGAACAAAAAAGATATGACGAAGCGATCCAATTGCTGGAAAAAATTTATCAGCTAGATCCAGAGAGCACCTGGGTCCAACAGGCCATAGAAGAAGCTAAAATAGCTCCTTTTTTAGAAGAAATAAACCAATTTGAAAAGAACCAGCAGTTTACTAAAGCTGTCCACTTATACAAAAAACTTCTTAATCGCTACCCTGATTCTCCCTTTATTTACCTGAAATTTGGTCAATTTTATATCAATCAAAAGCGCTATCAGAAAGCGATCGAAATTTATTTATTAGGCTTGAAGGAAAAACCGCATGATATTCCGCTCCATGTTGCATTAGGATTTGGTTATTTGCTCAACCATGACTCCGCTAATAGCCTAAAAGAATTTAAATTCGTCTTAGAGCATGATCCTCATAATAAGGATGCTCTTTTAGGAATAGCGCGCCTTACCACTTCCATAGGAGATCTCCAAGATGCCTATGACATCTATCAGTGGGTCTTAGAAAACAACCCGACAGATATGATGGCTCTCTCTTTCCTAAGCGATTTAGAGTTAGAACAAAAAAATTATGAAGAAGCTCAAAGTCTT
The DNA here is from genome assembly GCA_030147755.1 of Parachlamydiaceae bacterium. Classification (GTDB taxonomy): domain Bacteria; phylum Chlamydiota; class Chlamydiia; order Chlamydiales; family Parachlamydiaceae; genus JASBUW01. Next base: position 5,421 of record JASBUW010000169.1, on the reverse strand, counting down.
TATGAAAGAATTCTAAAGATTGATCCTCACGCCAAATGGGCGCGACAATTATTAATAAGAGCAAAATATGGACCTCTCTTTGATGAAATTCAAAAACTGGAAAGCCAAGGCCGTTTTGATGAAGCCCAATTAAAATATGAAGAAATTTTAAAGTTAGCTCCAAATAGTGAAGACGTCTACCTTGAACTAGGAGAACTTTATACGTCGCAAAAACGTTATCAAGATGCCATTAATCTCTACAAAAAAGGCTTAGAACAAGATCCCTCCTCAATTGAATTACGTGTCAGACTAGGTTTGGCCTATCTTCAAATAGGCGATCTTAAAATGGCCCATCGCCTTCTGCGTGCCGTCAATGAAGCAGATCCTAAAAATGCAGAAGCCCTCGCAGGCCTTGGAAAGATCGCCGCTTTGAATCATGATGTCTCCCAAGCATTTAAAATGTATGAGGAAGCGCTAGAACTCAATCCTAATGATCTATTAGCTCTCTCCTATTATGGCGAGTTATTACTATCACAAAAAGAGTTCTTAAAAGCTGAGCATGTTTATCAAAAAATTCTCAAATTACAGCCACATGCGCCGTGGGCTTTAGATGCGCTTCAAGAAGCAAAATATGGTCCTTTATTCTCTAAAATCAAAGAAAAAGAAGAAAGTCTGCACTTTAAGGAAGCAGAAGAACTCTTATTTAAGCTCCTCGCAGAAGCACCCCAGGAGCCTAATCTTTATTTAAAGCTTGGCCAGCTTTATATGAAAACAAAACAAGTTGATAAAGCCATCTTGTTTTATTTAAAAGGATTGCGTCTTGCTCCTCGCTCCTTAGATTTACAAAATGCGCTAGGCTTTGCTTATCTTGAAAAAGGAGATTTAGAGTTAGGGAGAAATACCTTTGAATTACTATTAGAAGAACATCCCAAAAATGCTGAAGCTCTTGCCGGAATGGGATTATTTTTTCAAAAGAGCGGTAATTTGAAGCTTGCCCAAAAGTGGTATGAAAAAGCTTTAGCGGTGAATTCTCATAACATCACAGCTTTAATCTTTCTAGCTAAGCTGATGGCTGATCAACATCAATATGAGGCGGCAGAGAATCTGTACAAAAGGATTTATAAACTTGATCCTTCTGCCGAGTGGGTTAAGCAGTCGATAGAAGATGCAAAACATGGTCTTCTTCTTGCTGAGATTCAAAGATTAGAAGATATCAAAGATGTTAAAGGCGAAGAACTTCTTTGGAATCAATTGCTCTTAGAAGCTCCTCATGTGATTGATTATTATTTAAGAATGGGATTCTTTTATCAGAGAGCGCTACAATATGAAAAAGCGATCCATGTTTTTTTAAGAGGGCTCAAAATTGATCCCCAATCATCTAAGTTGCATGCAGCTTTAGGACTCGCTTTTATTTCGTTAAAACAATGGGATAAAGCGGAACATGCTTTCCAGGTTTCTTTACAATTAAATCCGCAAAATCCTGACGCCTTAGGCGGATTAGGTTATCTAGCTTTCATTCATGAAAATTACCCACAAGCTGAAAATCTCATCAGAGCAGCTTTATCTTTGGATCCAAATAGAATTGATGCTCTCTCTGCTTTAGGGCAATTGCTGGTAAAGGAAAAAAAATATGGTGAAGCTGTACAAGTATATGAAAGATTGCTTTTCTTAAGACCGCATGAAAAATGGATTGCTCTTTCACTCGACGATGCGAGATTTGGCCCTATTTTAGATCAAATCCAGGATTTAGTCGCCCAAGAGAAATTTTCTGAAGCCGCTAGCCTCTATCATCATTTATTAGAAAAATCTCCCGATAATCCTCGTTATTATGCGGGCCTTGGTCAAATGTATATGAGACTTAAGGAATATGGAAATGCCATTGCAGCCAATTTTACCGGTTTACAGAAAAACCCTGAGGAAAATGAATTAAGAGTCGCCTTAGGTTTTGCTTATTTTTTTAATGAAGATCTAGAGAGTGCAAGAGAAACCCTAGAAATGGCTGTAGATATCGATAAAAAAAATCCAGAAGCTTTGGCCGGTTTAGGCCGTGTACATGCTTTAGAGGGCAGCTACTGTACGGCTGAAGAATTCTATAAAAGAGCATTAAATATCGATCCCCAAAACTTATCGGCTCTTAGTTTCTTAAGCGATTTACTCATGAAACAAAAACGCTATACAGAAGCGGAAGAGACTTTTGCACTGCTTGCAGATCTTTTACCGGACGCTGAATGGGTCAAAAGATCTTGGCAAGATGCTAGGGATGGTCCTATCATGGATATTGCCAATCGATATGCTGATCAAGAGTATTTTGAACTTGCTGCAGGTCTCTATTGTCAACTGGTTGCCTTATCTCCTAATGATCCGGCTCGCTACCTTCCTTTAGGTCAGATGTATGTCAATTTACAAAGATATAACACAGCGATTAGAATTTATCAGCAAGGCTTGGGTATAGATTATGAAGCTTGGTACTTATGGAGAGCTATTGCTTTTGCCTATATTTTTAAAGAGGATTATTGCATTAGCCAGTCCATTTTCTCTACGCTTGTTGAAAATGATCCTGACGATGCGGAAGCCTGGGCAGGTCTTGGACGTATTCAAGCTTTAGCGGGCTCCCCTTGTTTAGCAAAAGACTATTACGCGGCAGCACTGGACATTTCCCCTAAGAATTTAACCGCCCTTTCTTTCTTGGCCGATCTTTATGCTTTTGAGCACTATTATTTTTCAGCACGTAGCGTATACGAAGAAATGATCACTATCGTAGAAGAAAAAAATGCTATTTCTGAATCATGTAGTTTCCCTAAATGGCTCAAAAGAAGTTACAACGATATTCTCAATTTATCCAACCTTTCCCTCTCTCTGCTGGGTAGCTATCATGAAGAAGACCAGTGGGATCCCACCGTGCATAAATGGTCTGCTAGATATTCCGTATATGGAGGCGGCGGATTACTCAATTATCCGATCAACGATTGCTTTGGGCTTTGGGGAAGTTTCGCTGACCAGTTTTTTGAATTAAAAGATTTACTCACTGACACTTACCTTTACTCATTTGATGTGCAGCGATTTAATATAGGCGCAAAGTGGGTTTATAATCCTTGCTTCTATATGGATTACAAACTTGGCTTCAGCAATTTTTCCCCTTATCGATCAAGCTCATTTAAATCCCTCCATGGAACTATTTGGGAACCCTCTATCATCTTGACTTATCATAAACCTATTGAAAAAGCAACTTTCAGCTTCACCACCAATTCCGATTTAGTCGCGAGAAATTTTGATAGAAATGTCGCTAAGTTAGTGGGTTATTATACGCTTGCCGCTACCTATGAAAGAAGGATCTACAAAAGAACTTGGGTGGGTATTGAGGGTGATCTTTACTGGTTTAATGACTTTGTCCATAACAACTCTCAACGCGTCCTTGGTTGGTTTCAGTGGAGACCTCCCTGTTATAGCGAAAATATTTTATTTCGTTATCATACTAAATACCAAACTTTTGCAAAAAACATTCCTGATTACTACACTTATAAACCACAATATGTTAATCAATTACAAGTGACGTTAGAAAAATCGTGGAGGGTGTGCTGGGCGGATACTTTTTACACAAGTTTGAGCTATGGCCATGGATGGCAGAATACAAGAACGCGTTTTGCTCAAATTATTGTGCTTAACCCGGGTATAACGAAGCCTCCTTTTATTTGGGATGATCGTCAATACAATATTATCTTTGGAAATATGATTTATAAATATAATCAACTGCAAATTATTTTAAATGGTGACTATTATAGAGATACGGAAAAATATACCATGTGGACAGTGGGAGGCGAACTTCGCTGGCGTTTTTAAAAAAAGGTGTTAAATGTCTTTTACAGAAGATCTCACCAACTTTTTAAATTTTTTAAATTTAGTTGGTTTTTCTAACCTACCGTGGGGGTGGAAAGCTTTTATTATTTATGGTCTCATTTTTGTCGTCTTTGCAGCGATTTCCCTTATTCAGACGTGCATTGGATGTGTAGCAGTCCTTTTACGGTTCCGTGAAGTACCGGTAGAAGATATTTACAGAATCATACGTTCAAATTCCCTCCCTCTTATCACTTTTGTTGTGCCGGCATATAATGAAGAAAAAGATATCTTACATACCGTAAGAAATATGTTGAGCCTTTCTTATCGCTATAAACAAGTGATTGTTGTCAACGATGGATCCACAGATAGCACCTTAGAGTTATTAAAGACCAATTTCTCATTAATTCCCATTCCCCCTTCCAATCCTGGATATTTTAAAACTGGAGAAATCAAAAATTACTATGCTAGTTCTAAACATCCACAATTACTAGTGATTGATAAAGTCAACCAAGGAAAAGCAGATGCATTAAATGCAGGTTTAAATGCTTGCACCTCGGAAATTGTTGTGTGTGCAGATGCTGACACTTTGGTGGATGATCAAGCTTTAAATCGGCTTATACGTCCCTTTTTGCTTCATGCCGATACGGTAGCAGCGCATGCTTCTATAGGAAATGTCAATGGAAGTACCTTGGCAAATAACCGCATCGTTAAAGTGAATTTTCCTAAAAGTTTGCTCCTCGGATTTCAAGTGATCGATTTTATGAAAGCCTTTTTAGTTGAACGCTTAGGGTTAAGTTGGACAAAAGGGACATTAGTCATACCGGGAAATTTTGGGATGTTTAAGCTGAGTACTTTGATTGAAATAGGAGGATATGATCCTACTTCTATTATTGAAGATACGGAAATCATTACCCGCATGCACATGTATTATTTAGATAGGAAAAAAGATTATAGAATTACTTACTTACCTGATATTGTGGCATGGACAGAAGCGCCGGAAACCATAAAAACTTTAGGAAGGCAACGCTTACGCTGGTATAAAGGAACAACGCAAAATATTTGGGAATATCGAAAAATGTGGTTTAACCCCAAATATCGATCCATTGGTCTATTTGTATGTCCCATGACCGTTTTCGAAAAAATCGCGCCGCTAATTGAAATTTCTGGTTTTATTATCCTTATGATTGCGATTTTTAGCGGCACAGTAGATCCATTTCTTGTTTTGGCATTAGCCTTAACAAGTTGGTGCTTTTTAATTTTACTCGTCTTGATTTCTTTAGTGATCGAATTCATTGCTTATGAAACGTACTCTTCTTGGCGAGATTTTTTCCGCATGATGAAATGTGTCGTGTTTTATAACGCCTATCACTATTTACTGATGTATTGGAGAATAAAAGGTTTGTATGCCCCCAAACCTAAACGAGCAGGATGGACCCCTCACCGCGAGGGATATGACAAAATTCAACAGCAATAGAATATCCGGCCCTAGATTATTAACTCACCTTACGCAAACTGAAGTTTGGACAATTGTAGCTAATCGCGGCAGCGATCAAAAGTGGGAAGCCCCGCGTGAAGCGAAAGGCCGGTTAGGCCTGTAGCGGAACGTGG
>JASBUW010000161.1 GCA_030147755.1 Parachlamydiaceae bacterium | reverse complement strand
TTTAGCGCTCGTTCTGGGATTTAATGCACAACCTATTGCACTGCGGTTAGCAGTGCTACAAGGGCGCCGATTCTATTGAAGATTTATAATAAATAAAATATTTATTTATAAAAACTTAATAATTCAAAAATAAAATTAACATCTAGTAACTGATTAATTTATTAAGTAAAAGGATTAGATGTGAAGATTAATAATTCTGCAAATGTTAATCATTTATCAACTCCTAGTGTTAGTTCTAAATCTACTAGACGAATGCTTGGTAGACAAGTAGGTATACAATCAAAAACTGAGCTTAATCAACTTGAGGGGACTAATAAAACGACCGAACTAGTTCAAGAAAAATCTTTTCTGTTAAACGATTCTCCTGTTGCCCCGCCAGTTACTGAAAAGACAATATCTGTTCATGTACCAATCAGTACATTAGGTGTGAGTAAAGACACAAATGCTGATAAATCTTCTTCTTTAACTTCATCTTCATTATCACAAAATGTAGCGGAAACCAATAAAAGAGATAGAAGCCCTTTAATGCTAGATCAGCGAATTAAACAAGAAGATGTTTCCTATACACAAGTAGCGAATGCTAGCCGAGATCGTTTTGGCAAGAATGATTTTCGAGAAAAAGGTTTTGTTAAGCAATGGGCTGCAGAGCAAACTAACCAAAAATTAAGACAAGTCGCCATGAATGGCATTATGAAAAAAGTTAGCGGACACGAGAAGATAGTGACTAGTCATCCGAATTTGGCTGTCCCGACTGCTAATGCTTTAAAATTTAGGGCTCAATATTATCATGAAAAGTATAACGTTATTATTCGTACAACAGAATTGGAAAACTTAGCTCCTTTAATAGCGGAATTGCAATCTAAAGTTAAAGAGCCTATGTATATAGGAATTTTAGTGATTGAAGATTTAGATAATGAAACTTCTCATGTCACTCCTCTTCTCTGTTATTTTGATGGAAAGAAGGACGAAGACAATCAATTTTTAGTTTTAGATGGTACAGGAGGAAAGCGCTATGTTAATCCTATTCTAGAGCACTTGCATAGCTATGGAATTAGCAGGACAGCCATCAAACATTCTAATAAAATAAGACAAGCTGACAATTATTCTTGCCGTACATCTTCTATTACTCTTTTACGCAATGCCTTATTATCACTAAGCTATCATAAACATCAAAATGGCTTTGATGAGGCATTAAAAGCGGGCAAATTAAATGCAGATCAAACAATAGATGAACTTCCTCCAGATTGGGATTACGCAGAGCAAATTTCCAACAAAATATCCTCTGCTAATACTTTGGTGATTCGCCATTATTTTAGCAAAAAACCTGAAAAACGAAGTAAACAAGAAACTATTGGTGAGTATCGCCAAAGATATACAGAAAATGTAACAACTCAGCATGAGCTATGGGAAAATAGTAGTGATTATAGAAAAGAATTTGCGGAGATTGGAATTCCAGAAAAAGAAGAATATGCAATTGACAAGGACACTACTGTTTATGCAGGTGCAAGCATGACACGCATTAATTTTACGCAAACAAGACAAGTAAATGTTTATTTGTTAAAAAAAGGTTTATCCAATCAAAGTAAAGACATTCGAGTTGTAATAGGTTAGCAATGGATTCTATATTTTTTGCTTTTTTCGAGTCTTCGCGCCCTCACGTTAAAATTTTGAAGATTAGCTAGTAATGACGATTTCTCATGTATTTCTAGCCTTAATTAAAAAAATCTTCTAACGTCAATTCGCGATTGACCAATTCACTAGAATATTCATTTTTATGAAGACCAAAAGGCGTAATGAATGTTAAAAAGATAGTTTTGTTTGTTTTTGTATGTTCTCGAAAAATAGCGATCTTACGACGCAGTTCCTGGGCATACTTCTGATCAATCGTAAATGAAGTATGATAAAATTTGATTTCACATAGATTGATGCAATCGTCTTTTCTATCAATGATAAGATCTATTTGTACTCCTTTTTCGGATTTGTTTTTGGGTCTATATGACCATTGGGATTCGGTAGTGAGAACTGCTGAAATTCCCAATCCTTTTTTTATCTGAGTAATATGCTTAAAACAAATGCTTTCAAATGCATAACCTGACCAAGTCTTCCAACGAGGATCATTGTGCATTTTCAACCAATAATCTGTATCATTTCCTAAAATAATTCCCCCTTTAATTTTCTCCATCCACGTGAGATAAAAGTAGGAATATTCATCAATTAACCATAATCTTCTATCCTTGGACTTCTTTTGAAATTCAGAACAGGCGGCAATAAAACCCGATTCTTCTAACTCTTCTAAAATTGAAGAAGCTTGACCACCTGAAGAAATGCGCAAGTTCTTTAAAAGATCTTTTTGTAAGATCCCACTTTTTTTTTCTGATAACTCTTTTACGATTTGTATGTGTTTCTGAGAGTGATCAAAGAGGGATTGATAAAGATTGTTGAATTCTCCTACAAGCTTACCTTGAGGGGTAAAACAGAGCTGATTAATGGTTTGGGCTGTTGAATCGCCTGGAAGGACATAAGTCAGGTATTTGGCTATCCCTCCTAAACACATATATAATTCTACAATTTGTTTACGTGATAACTTGACTTGCTGCGATAATAGAAATTTCTCTGTTTCATCCAATGTAAAAGCATTGAGTTTAATGACTTCACTCAGGCGGCCATAAAAGCCGCTTTTATTGTTAATAATTTTTTTGATAATCCAATTAGCTGCTGACCCACACACAACTAAAATAATATTATTCATGTGAGAGAAATATTGATTCCAGATGTATTCTAGAGCTGGTAAAAAGCCCGATTTACTTGAGGCTAACCAGGGTAATTCATCAAAAAAAATAATGACTTTTTTATGAACATCAATTTGAGTAACAGCTTCTTTAAGTGCATATAAAGCTTCATCCCAATCTTTAGGCTCTTCTTGATCACTCAAATATGGAAATAAATTTTGTAGCTCACGATAAAATTTGCGCAATTGCAGTTTTTTATTACTATTTATGCTGCCAGTGACTGAGAAATAGATGCCTTTATCTTTAAAAAATTCATGAATGAGGTAGGTTTTGCCTACTCTTCTTCTTCCATAAATGGCCAGAAATTCAGGTTTATTGGATTTCAGTAAACGTTCAAGAATTTTAATTTCGTTAGCTCTGCCAAAGATTGTATTGCTCATGATTTGTCTCTCATATTTAAACATCTGAATGATAGCAGTTCTTTAATAAGAAATCAATAGATAGCGCTGATTATCTATTCTAATTTAGCGCTATCTTTTTAATATTTTGGCTCATTTCTTTTTTTTAAGGTGATTTTGTGGCTTGACAAATAACGAAAGAGATTGCTAATGTGAACATCGTTCAATAATGGAGCATTAAAATGCCACGTAAGCAAACGAATACCAATTTGAAAACAGATTTGATCAAAGCGATGCGCAATCTACTCAAAATAGAAGGACTGGATGGTTTAGATGTGCGCAAAATTGTAAAAGATGCCGGATGCTCTGTAGGCACCTTCTATAACCATTACAAAAGTCTCGATGAGCTCATTATCTATTTTAATGGAGAGACTTTAGACATCCTTAAGGTTTGCATTTTTGATCAGATTTCTCCTAAAGACAGTGCGAAAGAAGTCATTCGCAAAATTTGCCAAAATTATATTACCTTTGCGAAAGATAATCACACAGAATGGTTATTGCTGTTAGAGCATCCCATCAAAATCTCACTGCCTTCTTGGTATCAAGAAAAAATTAACCAACTTTTCCAAAAAGTATCGGCGACCTTTCAACCTATCTTACGAGGTCAAAAAGCCGATACAGAAAGAGCCGTTAAAGTATTGTGGAGCGCTTTACATGGCATATGCAGTTTAACCCTTAAACAGAAATTGCGTTTTGCGCAAGAACAAGACACTCTCGAGCTCTGTCAAGAGCTTTTTCATCACTATACCTTAGGTTACAGAATTGGATTAGGAATTACTTAAGACAAAGGAGATCGAGAAATTTTTTGTTTAAAAAAGAACATTGTTCATTATAAAATATATAAACACAAATAGATAGAGTTTTTATGGATAGAATGATTCGCATTTTAGGAACGGGGAAATATCTGCCGCGGCAGGCGATTTCAGCAGAAAATCTGGCCAAGAGGATAGGAACAAATGAAGAATGGGTATTGAAAAAATCCGGCGTAGAAACACGCTATTTTGTAGAAAATGAAACGACGGCCTTTATGGGCGCACAAGCTGCTAGGCAAGCTATTCAAGCAGCAGGATTATCTTTAAAGGACATTGATGCCGTCGTATCTGCAGGTGGAGTGATGCAGCAATTGATTCCTTGCACAGCTGCTTTGATTCAACAGCAGTTAGGAATGGAAGGTTCGGGGATTCCAGCTTTTGATATTAATTCAACATGTTTGGGATTCGTAACCGCATTAGATCTTCTTTCTTCCATGATTACGTGTGGCCGCTACAAGAATATTTTGATTGTTTGTGCGGACATCTCATCTTCGGGTCTGAATTGGAATCATTGGGAAAGCTGTACACTGTTTGGAGATGGTGCAGCAGCCGTAGTGATAGGACCTACTCCACAAGGGTATAGCTCCAAGGTTTATTCTGCTCGTACAGAAACTTACTGTGAAGGGGTGCATCATTGTAGAATACAAGGAGGAGGATCAGGACTTCCTGCTCGTCATCATCATTCCGATGTTGATACTCGTTATCTTTTTGAGATGGATGGAAAAGGTGTGTTCCGCATGGCTTCAAATGCCATTCTACCTTTCATCGATAAGTTATTGCAAGGCTTGCATTTGAATGACATCCAGCTGGTGATTCCACATCAAGCTAGTGCAATGGCGATTCGCATTATTCAGAAAAAGTTAAAACTTGCCAATGAACGTGTGATGAACATTGTCCAGCATGTAGGCAATGTCATTGCGGCTTCTTTACCGATGGCTTTGCATGAAGCGATTCATACGCAACGTTTGAAAAGGGGAGACAAATGTCTTCTGTTAGGTACTTCTGCAGGCTTTTCAATTGGGGGAATCGTTTTTGAATACTAAAAAACAAAGAATTCTCATTACTGGTACCCGTGCGCCATGTGCATTAGATCTTGCTCGTCATTTTCATGCCGCTGGCCATGAAGTAATGAGTGCTGAGAGCTTAAAATATCCTTTATGTCGGTTTTCAAAGAGTATTTCGCAAACTTTTTATGTTCCTCCACCTAGGCAAAACCCTCAGGATTATAGCGAAGCTTTAATCAAGATTATTAGAAAAAATAAAATTGATTGGCTGATTCCTACTTGTGAAGAAATTTACACAATAGCTAAGTACAAAGATAGATTAGAAGCCATTTGTAAAGTCTTTTGCGATGATTTTGATAAACTAATCAAATTACATGACAAATGGCGTTTTATGGAATGGGCAAAAGCGCTTAATCTTCAAGTTCCACGAACATGGAGATTGGAATCAGCAGAAGATTTTAATCAGTTGGTGCAACAAGGATTGTTTTGCGATCTTATTTTAAAACCTGTTTTTTCACGTTTTGCCTCTGCTATTCATCGCATATATAAAGAAAATCCGCTGATGCCGCCTATTATCATTTCGCGAGATTGCCCTTGGGTCGCTCAGCAATTCTTAGACGGGCCTCATTTTTGCACGTATTCTGTTGTCCAAGAAGGGAAAATTCAAGCGCATGCCACTTATCCGGTCAATATGCGTGCAGGTCAAGGAGCCTGTATCTATTTTGAGCCTATCGAAAAAAAGCCAATCGAAAATTGGATAGCACGATTTGTAGAAAAGATTCAATTTACAGGGCAAATTGCTTTTGATTTTATTCAAGATGCAACAGGTGCTTATTATCCCATTGAATGCAATCCACGTGCAACAAGTGGAATACATTTGTTTGAAACAGATCAAAAATTTGATCAAGCTTTTTTGCAGACGAGATCTCAACCTTTAGTGCCTCAAGCCTCTACAAAAAAAATGATTGGATTAGCCATGCTTTTCTTTGGATTGCCAACTGTGCGCAACTTTAAAAGTTTGCAAAAATGGATCCGTTCTTTCTATCACGCTCGTGATGTCCTTTTTAATTGGCATGATCCGGGTCCTTTCTTTTATCAAGGAAGAACTTTTTTGCACATTTGGAAACTGGCCAGGCGCACAGGTAAAAGCTTATTAGAAGTAACGACGCATGACATTGAATGGAATGGTGAAGCATGAATGTATTGATTACGGGTGGGACCGGATTTTTAGGGTGGAGAACAGCTGAGCAACTTGCTTTAGCTGGTTATCAGGTGACGATTGCAAGTCGACATGCAATCGCACCAAAAAGCCCGCTGAAAAAGGGAATTAGCTATTGTCAAATGGATTTGCGTCAGGAACAAGATGTATTGGAAGTTTGCCGTGGACAAGATATCGTGGTGCATTGCGGAGCACTTTCCAAGCCTTGGGGACGTTATAAAGAGTTTTATCAAACAAATGTTTTAGGAACAAAACATGTCATTCAAGGATGCTTGACACAGGCTGTTAAACGATTAATTCATATTTCATCTCCGAGTATTTATTTTGATTTTAATCATTGCTTTAATATTCATGAAAATGATCCTTTACCAAAAACACCCTGCAATGCTTATGCACATACAAAATTGTTGGCAGAAAAAGAGATTGATCGGGCTTTTCATGAAGGATTAAATGTGGTGACATTGCGGCCGCGCGGTATTTTTGGTCCTGGTGACACAACAATTTTTCCGCGCTTCATTGAAGCGAATAAGAAACAAAAAATGCCTTTAATAAATGGAGGAAAGGCTTTTGTTGATTTGACATATATCGATAATGTAGTGGATGCTATTTTACTTTCTATAAAAGCACCAAGCTCTGTGTTGGGTAAGAAATTTAATATTACCAATGGAGAGTCATGGACAGTTCTACAATTAATGGAAAGCTTATTTTGTAAATTAGGCGAATCTTTTTGTCCCAAATTGATGAATTATTACATGGCTTATTCTGCTGCCTGGGGAATGGAATTCATTTCTAAATATTTCCAAAACTACAAAGAACCTCTTTTGACGCGTTATAGCGTGGGAATTATTTCTAAAAGCCAAACGTTGAATATTCAAGCTGCTCAGCAAGAGTTGGGATATTGCCCACGCATTGGTATAGAAGAAGGATTGGCATTATTTGCTAAATGGTGGAAAGAAAGAAAGGTTAATCAAAATGGTTGTTAAACTCAATTTATATACAGCTGGATCATGTTCTCAAATCGAAAAAATGGTCTTGCGAGACGGACAATTTAAAAGTGTGCGTTTTCCCTCTATGTTTGCATTGATTGAGCATCCTTTTCAAGGTTATATTCTTTTTGATACAGGCTATAGCTCTCACGTATTGGAAGGATTAAAACACTTTCCGATGAGCTTATATGCTAAAATGACACCGATTGAATTTGAAGAACAAGAGAGTGCTGTCCATCAACTTCAAGCACGCGGGATTGCTCCAGAGTCTATTAAAACTATCATTATTTCTCATTTCCATATTGATCATATAGGAGGATTGCGTGATTTTCCAAACGCCACCTTTCTATTTACTCGTTCTGCAGGAAAATCGATACAAAAATTAACCGGTTTCAGGGCTTTGATAGCAGCTTTTATGCCTGAATTGCTTTCAGATGATTTTTGGCAACGTGCTCGCTTTATAGAAGATCAGGGAATTCCTCTTGACACATTGGATTATCCAGGATTTGAAAGAGGATACGATTTATTTGGTGATGGATCTATAGTGGCTGTTAATTTGCCTGGACATGCAACTGGGCAAATTGGCCTCTTTGTAAAAACGGAAGAACGTACAGTCTTGCTGGCGGCGGATGCGTGTTGGAGAAGCCGTGCTTTTAGTCAATTGATTTATCCTCATCTATTGGCACGCCTTTTCATTGCGGACAACAAAGCCTTTGATGTGACTTTGCGAAAATTGCATCGGCTTCATTTAATGAGACCTGATATCAAGATTATTCCTACTCACTGTGAGGAAGCGATATGCTCTCTATCTTAAAACATTATGTCATTTCAAAGTATTTTCGAAAATTCAAGGATAGAAGGGAGTTAGAAACATGGCAGCATCAACAAGTGATGCATCATCTCAAAAAAATTATTCCCCGGTCAAATTTTTATCGTGAGCTATACCACGGGCTTGATTGGCAAAATTGGAAAGAGTTTCCCCTCATCGATAAGCAGAAAATGATGGAGCGATTTGATGATCTCAATACAGTTGGCATTAAAAAAGAGGCGGCATTTAGTCTTGCAAGAGAAAGCGAGCGTACACGTCAATTTTCTCCTAAAATCGGAGCCATTACGGTAGGTCTTTCATCGGGAACTTCAGGAAGTCGTGGACTTTTTTTAGCAAGCTCCAAAGAACAATGTGAATGGGCCGGAACGCTTTTAGCAAAAGCTTTGCCAAAATCTATTTTAAGCAAAGAAAATATTGCTTTATTTATGAGAGCGAATAGCAATTTATATGAAACGACACAAACACATCATCTCCGCTTTCAATTTTATGATCTTTTATTGCCACTAGAAGCACATTTAGCGCAGCTTAATCGTGATCCACCCACTATTTTAGCAGCTCCGCCTTCTATGCTCCGCCTTTTAAGTCAATGCCTCTCTCAAGGTCTCTTGCATATTGCTCCTCGTAAAATCATTGCTTTAGCAGAAGTGTTAGATCCATTAGACGAAGCCTATATACAAGAAGCTTTTGGGCAAAAAATTCATCAAATCTATCAATGCACAGAAGGTTTTTTGGGTATCACATGCCCTTTAGGGACTTTACATTTAAACGAAGACGTAGTGGTTATACAAAAAGAGTTTATTGACAAAGAAGCAAGAAAATTTGTGCCTATCATTACAGACTTTAGAAGAACTTCTCAACCCATTATACGCTATCGTTTGAATGATATCTTAACTGAACGTAAAACACCTTGTCCATGCGGTTCTTGTTTTCTTGCTCTGGAAAAAATTGAAGGGCGTTGCGATGATATTTTCTATTTACCTAGTCTTCTTCATCCAGAGAAGTTAGTTCCACTATTTCCTGATTATATTCGTGGAGCTATTGCCGATGCTTCAGATGAAATTGAAGAATTCTTAGTTATTCAAAGCGATAGTCACCATATTAAAATTGCGCTTAAAGCAACATCTGCTGGTTCTTTACATGCTTGCATTAAGGCTTCTTTAGAAAAGTTGTGTTCGCATTTTCAGTGTCAATTACCTCACCTCCACTTTATCCCTTATGAAGAGAATCAACAAGACAAAAAACTGCGTAGGATCAGGAGTGAGTACATTCCGGATAGTAGGTTTATTTTAAGCTATTTTAAGATACCCTGACTTTTATTTTTTAGGCGTTTTTGCATATGACTTAGCTGAACACGATATAATACACGCTATATTTGATCTAACTTTGCGCGTGTTCTTTCTTCGGTTACATTACCGGTATTTTGTGTTGTGGCCGGTTCGAATAGTAGGATGTGCACTTCTTCCGGTGCAACAGGCATATGTTCCACTTTAGCAGGCACAATGATCATTTCGCCTTCTTCGATCCACACATCTCGATCACGAAATTTCATGAGAAGACGTCCTTTCACCACAAAGAAGAGCTCATCTTCTGTGTCATGATGGTGCCAAACAAATTCACCATGTAACTTGGCTAATTTCACGTGCTGACCGTTTAATTCGCCGATGATTCTAGGATTCCAGTAATCAGAGAAAAGATCTAATTTCTGCTTAATGTTTATTTTGTCCATTGTGGGCTCCGTTGCTATTTTATGTGCACCATTTCAGTATAACGATTTCTCTTGATTTTGTCTGAGCATTTTTGTGGACATTTGGTGGACAACGTGGACTTCGTGGACGGCGTGGACATAAATCTTTGTGAGAACTATTCAAATTTCATAAGTTTAGTTAGTTAAATCTTTGCGTTATGCCTACGTCATCCACGAAGTCCACGTTGTCCATCAAATGTCCACAAATCTCAGTTTTGATTCCTTTTTATTGAAAAAATTGGTATGCAACGATAAGAGAAAAATGAGGAATTTATATGACTATCTTTCAAAAAGCTCTCCATTTAGTGATGTTAATATTGTGCCTATTCTGTTTTCATGGATGTAAGCGTGCCAAACAAAGCGTAGAAGTCAAAAAAGAAAAAATCGGTCATCAGGAAATCGCGTATTATACACGAGGAAGCGGTGAGCCACTCATCATGATCATGGGATTTAGAGGAACCATGGCGATGTGGGATCCTGGTTTGCTCGAGATATTGGAAAAAAAATATACGCTCATTTTGTTTGATAATCGTGGTGCCGGTTTATCTTCTGGGCCAGATGAAAATGAGCTGACAATTGCTCAAATGGCGGAAGACACGGCACACTTGATTAAAGCGCTGGGTTATCAAAAAGCACATGTATTGGGTTGGTCCATGGGTTCCAGAATTGCCATGGAACTTTCTCTCCAATACCCAGAAATGGTTAATAGTCTTATTTTGTGTGCACCCAATCTAGGAGGGAAATATCAAGAGCGACGAAAAACGAATGCCTACCAAGAGCTCACTGCAAAAAATGTGTCGAAAAAAGGAGAGTTGTCTTTAATCTTTCCGGAGACTCCTGAAGGATATGAGGCATCAGCTGCCTTTATTACACGTTTGACAGAAGCCATTTTTAAGGGAACTGTACCAGATGATTTAAAAATTAGCCCACACGCTGTTCAAAGGCAATTAGGAGCTTTAAAACTCTGGGAGAAAAATAACCAGGTTTATGAAAATCTTCCTCATATTAAAATACCGACTTTAGTAGCAGGTGGATTAAGTGATGTGATAGATCAACCCTATAATGTGCAGTTAATCGCTAGCCGTATTCCTTTTGCATGGACAGCTTACTTTTCAGGAGCAGGCCACGATTTTTTGTCTCAAGATTATCAACACTTTGCCGATTTGGTTATCTTATTTATTGAATCCTATAAATCTAACGATCGAAAGTAAGGAAAGTTATGAAAATTTTTAAATATGCTTGTTTGTTCAGCTTGCTAGTTGCGCACTGTGTAATGGCCAATCAATATGTGCCTGATTGGGCTAAATTTGCAAATGAGAAAGATCCCTCGATTCATTATGGTCCTACCACGATCAATAATGAAAAATTACCTAGTTTAACAATTTATGGACCTGCCACGATTACTAACACGACAGTGGAAAATCAAACCATTGTCAAAGGTCCTGTAGAGGCACTTCATTCTAATTTTGATAAAATTGAGATTAGTGGAATTGCTAAATTTGAGGATGTCAAAGCAAAAGAATTAGTGATCCATGGTCCTATTTTTGCGAGTCAAAGTACTTTAGACAATATTTCTGTTACTGCAGATAAATTTGGTTTTTCTAATAGTAAAGTGACGAAATTAGTTGTGAAAGGAGATGGTCAATCGCGTGTTTATCTCGAAAAAGGAGCAACAATTAATTCTCTCGTATTTGAATCTAAGAAGGGAATAGTCGTTCTTGGTGATTCAGCATCTCATGTAGACAACTTAGAAGGTGGTACAACTGAATCCAAAACAGATGTAAAATAATCTTAATATCCTGCTGCTTGGGATCCTGCTTATCTTGTTTTTTTAATGAAGGAACAAGATAAGCAAGATCGCAAGCAGCAAGATTTGAATTTATCTTGTCTTTCTCTGCACCTTTGCGTCTCTTGCGCTTCTGCGTTGAATTTTTAGAAAGCACTAGTTATTTCAAAGATTTTTTGCTTTCCATGTAATTTATGCTAGACAGCGGCATTAAACCTGGTGTAAAAGCAAAAACAATATTTATAACTTAGGTTCTCTTGGAAAAATTGACATCATGACAGTAAAACATAAGTTTGCCTTTTTCTTCCTTTTAGCCATCGCTGCACTATTGGCAGCTTTTCTTTATCCTTATGGGGTCGATAGTGCTGTGTTAGATCCAAAAGGAATGATTGGATTGAAAGAGCGCAATCTCATCATTGTGTCGACTTTGCTCATGCTTGTCGTTGTTATTCCCGTACTTCTCTTAACATTCTTTATTTGTTTGAGATATAGAGCCAGTAATAAAAATGCGCACTATAATCCTTATTGGGATCATAGTCTATTAGCAGAAAGCATTTGGTGGGGTTTTCCTTGCGTCATCATTTTAGTGCTTTCTGTCATTACTTGGCACAGTTCGCATGAATTAGATCCCTATAAGCCTATCAAAACGCATGTTGATCCCCTCAAGATACAAGTCGTCGCTTTGCAATGGAAGTGGTTGTTTATTTATCCCGAACAAAAAATTGCGACAGTGAATTTCTTTCAATTTCCGGAGAAAACTCCTCTTGAGTTTGAAATCACGGCCGATGCGCCGATGAATTCATTTTGGATTCCACAGCTAGGCGGTCAAATTTATGCAATGCCCGGCATGCGCACTAACTTGTATCTCATTGCGGATGAACAAGGTTCTTTTAGAGGTTCATCTGCCAATTTAAGCGGAGAAGGATTTGCAGGGATGACGTTTATTGCCAAAGCGAGCTCGCAGGAAGATTTTGATCAATGGGTGGAGTCAGTCCAGCAATCGCCTCATCCACTTGGACGAGATGACTATCATCTCTTGGCAAGACCTAGCGCATATGATCCGGAAGCGTTTTATGCTTTGCAAGATGAAGGTTTATATGACTACATCGTGATGAAATATATGCGACCTATGCCTATGCCGCATGGGCAAGAAATGGATACACAAACAGTAAGCGAGCGCGCCTCGGTGAACCAAGAAAGGCGAGACCTTAATTAGGTAGAAGACATGAATGATCTCTTTGGAAGACTAACAATCGATGCAGTGAAGCATGATGCGATTGAGAATGGAGCAGGCATTAGCATGGCTGTTTCCGGTATTATCATTATCGGCTTGCTATTTTACTACAAGGGGTGGAAGACATTGTGGTATGACTGGCTCACGTCTCTTGATCCTAAAAGAATTGGGATCATGTATCTTTTCTTGGCAACTTTAATGCTATTTAAAGGACTTGTAGATGCAGCGATGATGAGAGCTCAGCAAATGCTGGCTGTAGGTGAGTCTACCGGCTATTTGACAGCCTCTCATTTTCAGCAAGTGTTTTCCGCGCATGGTACAACCATGATTTTCTTTGTCGGGATGGGAGCCGTGTTTGGATTGCTTAATCTGATTGTTCCTTTGCAAATTGGAGCGCGTGACGTCGCTTTTCCTTTTCTTAATTCGTTGAGTTTTTGGTTGTTCACAGTCGGAGCTGTACTAGTCAATCTGTCTTTAGTCGTAGGTAAATTTTCTGCAGCCGGATGGTTAGCTTATCCGCCGCTTTCAGGAATAGAATATAGCCCGGGCGTAGGTGTAGATTATTGGATATGGAGTGTACAGATAGCCGGTTTGGGGAGTCTGTTTTCCGGGATTAATTTCTTGGTCACCATTTTGAAAATGCGCTGTCCCGGCATGACGTTGATGAAAATGCCCTTATTCACATGGGCCGCTCTCAATAGCATGATTCTAGTGGCTTTTGCTTTTCCCATTTTAACAGTCACACTTGTGTTATTGACGTTGGACCGTCTGATGGGAATGCATTTCTTCACGGCAGATTTTGGGGGCAATCCCATGATGTATATCAACTTAATTTGGGCGTGGGGACATCCTGAAGTTTATATTTTGATTTTGCCTGCTTTTGGAATTTTCTCCGAAGTCGTGGCGACTTTTTCGCATAAACGATTATTCGGCTATAAGTCCATGGTATGGGCCATTGTGGCGATTACCTTTTTGTCCTTTATTGTATGGTTACACCACTTTTTTACGATGGGAGCGAGTCCTAAAGTGAATGCCTTCTTCGGGATTATGACGATGCTGATTGCGATTCCAACCGGAGTTAAAATATTTAACTGGTTATTCACGATGTATAGAGGACGCATTTTTTTTGCGCGGCCTATGCTGTGGTTTTTAGGTTTTGTTGCTGTCTTTACGACAGGTGGAATGACCGGTGTTCTGATGTCTATTCCGGCTGCAGACTTCCAAACCCACAATAGCTTATTTTTAATCGCTCATTTTCATTCCATGGTGATTGGAGGCGTCTTATTTGGTTTATTTGCCGGACTCTCTTATTGGTTTCCCAAATTCATAGGATTTAAACTCAATGAAAAACTAGGCCGCTATGCCTTTTGGTGCTGGATTGTAGGGTTTTTTATTGCGTTTATTCCCTTATACTTTATTGGCTTAATGGGGGCTACAAGACGCTTAAATCATTATGAAGCCTCCACAGGCTGGCATCCTTTATTTGTTTTGGTTGCAATTGGCGTGGCTATTATTATTTGTGGAGGCATCTTACAAGTCGCGCAGGTTATTGTAGGAGTATCGCAGCGGCAAAGAAATAGAGTTAAATGCGATCCATGGAATGCGAGAACGTTGGAATGGTCTACCGCTTCCCCGCCTCCTTTTTATAATTTCGCATTTATTCCCACGGTAAATGACCACGATGCGTTTTGGGACATGAAACAAGCGGGACAAGGTGAATTAGAAACGCGACATGAAGCGGAGAAACGGCAATACCAAGATATTCATATGCCCAAAAATACGCCCATGGGAATGTATATTGGGGGATTCGCTTTTCTTTTCAGTTTTGCGGTCATTTGGTATATCACGTGGTTGGCGATCATCGGCATATTAGGGATTCTCATTTGTTTGATCATTCGTCTTTCTGACGATGATATCGATTATTATGTTCCAGCTGCAGAAGTTGAAAGAATAGAAAACGAAAATGCGCATAGGATGAAACACACATGACACACTCTGTGACCACCCATGAAGATCATCATCATGAAGTTCAGCAAGAAGTTTATGATAGAACCATCTTTGGATTTTGGGTTTATTTGATGACCGACTGCATTTTGTTTGCCACTTTGTTTGCTACCTATGCAGTTTTGCACAACAATGTGTATGGCGGTCCTTCTGCCCATGACTTATTTAGCTTGCCATTTGCTTTAGCTGAGACGATGATCCTTTTGACAAGCAGTTTTACATGCGGATTAGCCATGTTAGCAGCGCGGCACATGGAAAGAAATAAGTCTTTACTATTATTCGGAGTGACCTTTTTGCTAGGTATATCCTTCTTAGTCCTGGAGCTAACGGAGTTTACCAATCTTGTACAGGAAGGACATAGTTGGCAAAGAAGTGCATTTTTATCCTCCTTCTTTACCCTTGTGGGATCGCATGGATTGCACATTACTTGTGGTTTAATCTGGATGTTTGTGATGATGATACATTTATTAGTCCGTGGATTGACTTTTTCTACCCTTAGAAGACTAGCTTGTTTGAGTTTATTTTGGCACTTTCTAGATGTGATCTGGGTGTTAATATTTACAATTGTGTATTTAATGGGAGTGAAATAACGTGGAACAAACTGCTCATCCAATGGACACGGAAAAGGAAGCGCATGGGACCTATCGATCTTATATCATCGGTTTTGTTTTATCCATCGTATTAACTTTAGCCGCTTATTTTTTAGTGACTGAACACGTGCTTGCAGGCTGGACGTTAATTTTCGCAATTATTGGTCTCAGCATCGTACAAGTGCTGGTACAATTATTATTTTTCCTGCATTTGGGTCAGGAATCTAAACCCTATTGGAATTTGATTTCCTTTCTTTTTATGGTATTGGTGGTTGGTATTGTAGTCGCAGGTTCTTTGTGGATTATGTACAACTTAGATGAGCGCGTGATGCATGCAGGAATGGATGACAAACAGACGCATTTAGAAACTCAATTTTAGTGAAAAAACTGGTAAAAATGATGATGAAAACTTACTACATGTTGACTAAACCCGGGATTATCTTGGGTAATGTCATCACCACAGCTGCCGGATTTGCTTTAGCTTCAAAAGGACACATAGATTACTGGCTATTTGTCGTCACCATGTTAGGATTATCTTTTGTCATTGCATCGGCAGGTGTCTTCAATAATTATATCGACCGCGCTATGGATGCCAAGATGGAAAGAACAAAAGAGCGTGCGCTTGTGAAAGGATTGATTTCTTCACAACATGCGTTGTTATTTGCGACAGCTCTTGGTTTATTAGGCATGTCTATTTTAATTCTATATACAAACCTTTTAGCAGCTTTTGTGGCGCTCTTTGGGTTCTTTGTTTATTTAGTATTGTATGCTTTTTGGAAGTATCGCTCTTTTTATGGAACCATCGTAGGAAGTTTGGCAGGGGCAGTTCCGCCTGTTGTTGGTTATTGTGCTGTGAGTCATCATTTTGATACGGGCGCCTTTCTTTTGTTTATGCTGCTTGTCTTATGGCAAATGCCTCATTTTTTTGCGATTGCCGTGTATCGTTTGGATGATTATACAGCCGCTTCCATTCCCGTCTTACCGCTACAAAAAGGGATGTATACCACGAAGGTACATATGGTCCTCTATATTATTGCTTTTACTGGTACAGCTTTGCTACTCACTGTCATGGGTTATACAGGAGCTATTTATTTTATAGTAGCTGCACTCTTAGGTTTAGCGTGGCTAGGTTTTTGCCTTAATGGTTTTAAAATCAAGAATGACACGCTTTGGGCGCGGCAAATGTTCCGCATTTCCTTGGTCGTGATTATGGCGCTTTGTCTCACAATGACACTGGATGTGGTTTCATGATCGTTTATATTTATAGTAAATGTTCAACGTGTCAAAAAGCGGTACGTTTTCTCACACAAAATAAATTCAACTTTCAAATCAAAGAGATTGTGAAAACACCTCCTTCGCTTGAGGAATTGCAAAGCATGCTTAGATATCAAAAAGGAAATTTGAAAAAGCTCTTCAATACTTCTGGGCAGCTCTACAAAGACATGCAGTTAAAAGAACGGTTAGATCGCCTGTCTGTTGACCAAGCACTTGATTTGTTAACTCAGCATGGGATGCTTGTGAAGCGCCCTTTTTTGATTACAGATCAGAATGGTCTGACAGGTTTTAACGAAAAAGAATGGATGCAAATGATTAACATTGTAACGTAAACTTTATACCATTTCGGAAGAATAACGTTGTATTTACATCGAATTTGCCATCTGCACCCTTAAAACATTTTTTCTCGTTCATATAGAGAAATATGACCTTCGAAAAAATGTTTTAAGGGTGCAGCGGCAAATCGCGTAAATACA
>JASBUW010000154.1 GCA_030147755.1 Parachlamydiaceae bacterium | reverse complement strand
TCATGAGCACTGCGGTTAGCAGTGCAGCTATTCAGAGTCCGTGTAGCACTGCTAACTGCAGTGCAATATATTGTGCGTTAAATCCCAGAACGAGCGCTAAACGCGCTCGGTCTGGGCTAGTGCAGTGATAGTGCTACCGCACAAAGGGCAAACAGTCTATGTGCACAGTGAACCCTATACCTAAAGTTTACGCTTTGCACATTGTGACCAATTACAATCATTCATATTCAATAAGTTCTTCAGGAGGGCGATATTTGGCAAAGTCTACCCATTTACAAGCGAGTTCCACGGCCATCAAAGCAGCAAAAACAGCTGTTCCAATATTGGCAATAAGACGCGCACGACGCATAATCCACAATGTAGCTAGATTAACCGTGATATTGGTG
This sequence comes from Parachlamydiaceae bacterium, assembly GCA_030147755.1. GTDB lineage: Bacteria > Chlamydiota > Chlamydiia > Chlamydiales > Parachlamydiaceae > JASBUW01. The sequence goes on along the minus strand of JASBUW010000154.1, from coordinate 34,428 downwards.
AAAGCGTAAACCTTAGCCTTTGTCTCTGCTTCCGTTGCATAAAGAGTCGCTAAGTTATAGAAAACACAATCTACCAATTCTCGCATGATTAAAATGGGAACAGCTAATCCATTTGTTTGAGAAAGCTCAGTATAAATACCCCCTACTACCCCCGCTCCAACTGTAGATTCTAATAGGTTATTCCACGAAGGCCCAGAAAACTCCATTCTTTCACCCGATTGAGATCTTTGAGAGAAATGTTTAATTAATTAAAAATAAATAATAATTAAAATCAACTTTATCGTCAATAACAATTACAATCAAACAACTTAATAAATGATTTTATTAATTACTTTATACTTCTTGTCGCCATTTCAATAGGTTCTAACAAATCAATTTCTTCTTGGGCTGTTGCTCCAAATTCTTTAAATTTGCGCGCCGTAATGAGAACGCGTCCTTCAAAGGACCCCACCGCTTTATTATAAGCTTCTATTGTTCGCTCTAATCCTCGGCGAATTTCCTCAAAATGCTCAGCTAATACGCGAATACGATCGTAGAGTGTTTGCCCTAATTCGTTGATTTTTTGGGCGTTTTCCGCCATGACTTCTTGTCGCCATCCATAGGCTACTGCACGTAGGAGTGCAATCAACGTCGTGGGAGTAGCTAAAATCACTTTTTGCTCGACACCACACTCAATTAACTCAGGATCTTGCTCAAGAGCTGCACTGAAAAAGGTTTCCCCCGGAAGAAACAACACCACAAACTCAGGGGTGGGCTGAAACTGATCCCAATAAGATTTAGTGGCGAGTTGCGTAATATGTGTACGGATTTGACGTGCATGTTCTTTTAATTTAGCAATTCGCGTGCCTTCATCTGTTTGTTCTAAAGCCTCTAAATAAGCTTGTAAAGGTGCTTTGGAATCCACAATGACTTGTTTAGCATTAGGCAATTTGACAATCAAATCAGGACGCAAGCGTCGCTCATCCACCGTGAGCGATTCTTGTTGGACAAAATCGCAATGCTCCAACATCCCAGCCATTTCCACGACACGCCGTAACTGAATCTCTCCCCAACGTCCACGCACATGTGGCGCACGCAAAGCCTTTACTAGATTGGCTGTTTCGCTATGCAACTGAGATTGACCTCTCGTTAATAATTGCACTTGTTCTGTTAAGCTGGAATAAGCACTTAAGCGGGCGCGCTCTAATTCGCTCATTTTTTGATCGACTGTTTGCAAACAAGATTGAATCGGCTGAATAAGGTGATGAATCGCCTGTTGACGTAGTTGTAGATCATTTTGTGCATTTTCTTGCAAGTGATGAAAACGAGCGGTCGCTAGATCTAAAAACGATTGAATATTATGATTGAGGGCATCAGCAGACAACGTTTTAAAGGTTTCCGTCAACCGTTCTTGATTTTGTTGCAAGACAGCCAGTTTTTCTTGTTCATATTGTATTTGTTGCGTGAGACGTGTCTCTTTCTCAGCCAATTGACTTCTAAGTTCAGCCTGCTGAGACAATAACTGCACGACATTTGCTTCTTTCTGTCTGAGTGCCTGCTCTAAATCTGGAATACGCACAGCTTTCTCTTCGGCGGTCGCCCTACGCTCACACTCACGCATCCAACTCTCTTGTAATTTTTCTTTATCTTGATATAATTCTTTAATTTTTAAAGACAAACGTCTTGATTTCAAAATAAAAATAATCATCACTAAGAAAGTTAGACAGAGTCCTATCCCAGATAAACAAGCGAAAAGAAAAGCATCTATCATGGAACGACCTCAAAGAAAATACAAGAGACGTTATCATGAGCGAAGTTCCTCAATTATGGGAAGCAAAAAATTTGCATAAATTCCTTTTTATATATAAGAACTATTAAGCACCATAGGACTTTGCTACCATTGGGAAAGAAGGTTTCTCTGCAGAAGAATAAACATGTAAGTGGGCTTGTCTATTTCGAGACTTAGGAGTCACAAAAATATCAATATCTTGACCTAAAATTCGAAGAAAACGAATAAGTCGATCTGTTGAATATCCCTTAAATTGTCCCTTCAAAAGAATGGAAAGTTTAGGTTGCGTGAGTCCTAATACTTCAGCTGCTTCAGTTTGTGTGAGTTTTTTCTTTTTGATTGCTTTATGGATCTCCGATACAAGTTGAGCCTTCGCTAACATCTCTTCTGCATTATCAAAACCCAAATCAGCAAAGACATTACCGCTTCCAAATTCTATTCTTGTATCTGCTAATTTTTCTTCATATGTTTTTGTTTTTTTTCTCATCTTTACCTTTCTTTAGCCATTCTTTATGTTTTTGCTCGGCTATTTTAAGTCTAATCTCCACAATTTCCATTTCTTCTTTTGGGGTTTCTCTGCCTTTCTTTGGTTTCTTTTGAAAAACGTGCAGCACATAAATAGATTCTTTAAATTTTACAGTATAAACAGCTCGATAAGTTCCTCCTACATCATCTTCAATAACCTCTAAAACCCCTCGTCCACCAAATCCAGTTAGAGGTTTGACGTTTGTAGATTGAAGTCCTAATTGAGCTAAATAGAGAGCATATCCAACTTCTCTTTGTATTTTACGAGGTAAATCCAATAAATCTTCTTTACTAGAGCCAATCCAAGCGAGCGGTTTATCAATATCAACCATTTTACCATTCTCCACATTTTATTATTACCAAAAATGGTAATAAATTCAAGAGTTTATTTGATAGTTATCTCTATTACACCGAGTATAATATCAATAAATTTTAATTAAGAAAAAATATTTTATAGTCATTTTACTAGGTAAGCTAGAAAAAGATGCCTCTACTCACAAACTTATTACATACTTATTAGATTGAAGCCTATTTCCAAAAAATTTGCATAAATTCCTTTTTATGATTACACTACGCTCAATTTTCTTTATTCTTCAGGTTTTATGGCTCATTCTGATTATCAAGTAATTGCTCGCAAATTTCGTCCGCAAACTTTTAAAGACGTCATGGGACAAGAGGCCATTGTGACGACTTTAAAAAATGCCATCAAATTTAACCGTCTTGCACAAGCCTATTTATTTTGCGGATCGCGCGGAACAGGTAAAACCACTTTAGCACGTTTATTTGCTAAAGCTTTGAACTGCCAGCAATTAACAGCTGATCATGAACCTTGCAATCAATGTGCCTCTTGCCGCGAAATCACTTCAGGTTCTTCTTTAGATGTGTTGGAAATTGATGGTGCTTCGCATCGCGGAATCGAAGATATTCGTCAAATCAATGAAACAGTGGGATACACTGCAGCTTCAGGTCAATACAAAATTTATATCATTGATGAAGTGCATATGCTGACGAAAGAGGCCTTTAATGCCTTGTTAAAAACCTTAGAAGAGCCCCCTCCTAAAGTGAAATTCTTCTTTGCCACTACAGAACCTTTTAAAGTACTCCCCACTATCTTATCCCGTTGCCAACGTTTTAATCTTAATCGCATTCCACTTACACAGATTGTCGTCAAATTGCGTCATATTGCGCATCAATTACAAGTCGAAGTAGAAGAAGAGGCGTTACGTTTGGTGGCTCAACGTGCAGAAGGTGGATTGCGGGATGCCGAATCTTTATTCGATCAAATTCTCGCTTTCCAAGAAGGTCCTGTTACAGTGGCTTCTGTTGCTTCTATTTTGGGATTAATGCCACGCGCTATTTACTTTGAGCTTGATCAAGCAGGTAAAAGAGGAGAATTTGCGAAAGCTTTTGAGATGACGCAGCGCGTATTTAGTGAAGGCAAAGATTTGACTTATTTTCTTGAAGGGTTGATTGATCATTTACGTCAAATTCTTATCTTTAAGCTATCCGGTCGACAATCTCCTCTTTTGACATTAACAGAAAGTGAAAAAGATCAGTATGAACAAACAGCGCTTTTATATACGCAAGAGCAATGCTTAGACTTGATTGAATACCTATTAGAAGCACAAGGACAGCTGCGCTTATCTTCGTTTGGCAAAATTTCTTTAGAAGCTATTTTATTGCATGTGATGCGCAGCCATTTTCGATTGCCCATTGAGCAACTCGTACGACGCTTAAGTGAACTCGAGCAAGCGATCGACAAGCAAGCACCTGCGCCTTCAGAACCTAAATCTCCGCAAGCTGCGACTTATTCACCTCCAGCTCCTCCTCCAGTCAAAAATGTCGTGCCGGCAGCGGCGCATGTCGCAGCTGTGATAGAACCTCCACCTAAATCTATTGCTAATGCAACACCAAGCGTTGCTAAACCACTCTCTCCTGCTCCTGCTCTTGGTTTATTTGATAGCTTTGTGAGCGTAGATCCTACGCCTACTCTGGCTGATTTAGGAAAAAAATCTCCGGCTGTTCAGCAAGTCAAGCCTATTCCGCAGCCTGCACCTCAAAAAATGGCAAATTCAACACCTGCATCCACCGATAAAGGCAAGCGTCCTTTGCATCAATATGACACCTTATTGCACTTTGCTGCTGTTGAATTAGATGGACGACTGCAAAAAAACTAAACGACAAAAAAGACAAACGACCTTAACGACACCAACAACCATAACGACAAACGACAAAAAGAACTTAATTCTTTATTGTCGTTACCGTTAAAGTCGTTTATGTCGTTAGGGTCGTTTGTCGTCTTTTGTCGTTCTTCGTCTCAATCTTTTTCTCTTCTCAAATAAAAATTTTTCATTTATGCAAGTTTTAGCAAATTTACCCATGGAGCCATCATGCGTTCCCTAAAATATATTCTTCTTGGATCATTTCTTTTTGGTTTATCTTCTTATTCCGTATTACATGCTCATCATCGTTGCAGAGAAGATCGAACCCAACAAGCTGATTATGTTATCGTCGGTGTAGGCACTGCCGGAGCCACCCTTGCTAAAGAATTGACGGATGATCATAAAACATCCGTGATCGCCTTGCATATTGGTGAAAATTTGACGCAAGATCCTCTAATTAAATTCACCGAAAATGTTCCTATTACTGTCATTGACGGCTTAATTGGTCCTCCTTTTTATGAAACCGGCGAAACCACTCCGCAACCTAATGCTGATAATCGCGAATTGATTTGGTCCCTTGCTTTACCGGAAGGAGGAGCCTCTTCTATTAATGCAGGCGCTTATTGCCGGGGAACCGATCAAATTTATGCGCAATGGGAAGCCATTGCAGGGCCTGAATGGTCAGTAAGACGTATTTCGAGTCTTTATAAAAAATTGGAAGATTATCATGGCAAAACGACAAATCCTCGCACAAGAGGGCAGCATGGTCCGCTAAATGTACGCCAAGTCCCTTTGCGTGAAACCTCGCAAACAGCTCTTACATTCACGCAAGCGATGATCGCAGGAACGGGTTTTCCGTTTGTGCTGGATTATAACGACCCCTGTACTCCCATCGGAGTGTCCTCTCAGTTTCAATACACACAAAAGGGGCCTCGTGGCTCAATACGCGTGAGCAGTGCAACCGCTTTTTTAAATAAGAAAGTCATGACACCTGATGGACATGGAGTCAATGGCAGAAACTTGCGCGTTCTTTTTGATAGTCGAGCCCTGAGAACACTATGGGAAGGAAACAAAGCTATCGGAGTTGAATACTTAAATGACGGTGAAATCAAGCAAGTTTTTGCAAAAAAGGGCGTTATCGTTTGTGCAGGATTATACAGTAGTGCCTTTTTACTCTATTCAGGAGTAGGTCCAGCTTCCGTTCTTGCCCCATTGGGAATTCCTGTGATCTTCAATAATCCTAATGTTGGTCAAGGCTTGGCTGATCAAAATCAAGTATTAGCTTTATTTACAACAAACCCACTCGATTTTCCCACCGAGAACGATAATATTTTTAGTCAAATTGCTTGGTTACCGGCACCAGGTGGTGATCCCACTCAACGCGTCGTCCGCTTAGCCACCACTACACCTTTTCCTGGCCTTTCTGCAATGCTTGTCGATCTTTGCCAACCTAAAAGTCGCGGTAGTATTACAATTAATAGCTCGAATCCTTTGGCACCTCCTGTCATCGATTTGGGAGAATTTACGGATCCTGATGATCTTTTCGTTTATGTAGCGACCTTTCAAACCTACATTAAGAATATCAACAATGCCTTACAAGCCATTGATCCCGCTTACCGGCTGATTTTGCCAGATCCTGCCATTTTAGATGACGCCGACTTAATTATAGAATATGTCAAATCTCTCGTTGCCTCTAATCAATGCTTTCAATGCCATTGTCGGATGGCCCCTTTTCAACAAGGCGGAGTGGTCGATCATACAGGACATGTTTATGGAGTACAAAATCTTATTGTCGCCGATGATTCCATAGTACCTGTTGCCATGGATGGTACACCGATGGCATCTGCTTATTTAATTGCAGCCAATATCGCGCGTTTATTACAGCGAAGATAACATGATTTTTTCAAAGGAGTATACTGTGAATTACAAAAAAAGCTTGTTTATGTTGTCCTTTATATGCGGTTTGTCTTCCGCTTTCTTATTGCAAGCAAGCTGCGGCCACCATCATCGTCCCCATTGTCATCGTGAAAATCGATCTTCACAAGCTGATTATGTGATTGTGGGTGTGGGAACAGCAGGAGCCGTTCTGGCTAAAGAACTGAGCGATGATCATCAAACCTCGGTCATCGCTTTGCATATTGGTGAAAACTTGTCTCAAGATCCTCTGATTAAATTTTCTGAAAATGTGATATTTACTGTTCCTGATCTTCTTGTTGGTCCACCTTTGTATATAAATGGAGAAGGTGTTCCACAACCTAATGCTGATAACAAACAATTGGTATGGGGCATCGCTTTACCTGAAGGAGGCGCTTCTTCCGTGAACGCAGGTGCTTATTGTCGTGGTACCAATCAAGTATATGCACAATGGGAAGCCATTGCAGGTCCAGAATGGTCTATCAATCGCATTTTAGAGATTTATAAAAAACTAGAAACTTATCATGGTGAAACGACAAATCCAGCTGCAAGAGGGCATCATGGACCTATAGATGTACGTCAGGTACAAGATCCATCGAATGTCGCTCTAAAATTTTCATTAGCAATGCTCAATATTGATCCATTGCGTAAACCTTTTTCTTTGATAGTGGATTACAATGACCCCAAAACACCCATTGGTGTTTCTCCTCAATTGCAATATACCCAAAAAGGTGAAAATGGAGAATTGCGCGTAAGCAGCGTAACGGCTTTTTTAAATAAAAAAGTCGTCACACCAGATGGTTATGGAGTCAATGGAAGAAAATTACGCATTCTTTTTGAAAGTAGAGGCCTAAGAACCCTATGGGAAGGGAATAAAGCAATCGGCGTAGAATACCTAAATAATGGTCAAATTAAACAAGTATTTGCCAAAAAAGGTGTAATTGTTTGTGCAGGATTATTTAGTAGCCCCTTTTTGTTGCATTCAGGAGTAGGACCAGCTGCCTTACTTCAATCATTAGGCATACCCGTTATTTTCAATAATCCGAATGTAGGCCAAGGATTAGCAGATCAACCGAGCGTTTTCACCGTTTTTACTTCTAATCCAATGGACACTCCACTTGAGCAATCAGCTGGTCTCTTTACTCAAATTGCTTGGTTACCAGATCCAGATCCTCACACTGATTCCACAAAACGTGAAATACGCATCGCCACGATTAATCCTATTCCAGGATTTACAGCTGCTTTAGTGGATCTTTGTCAACCGCTTAGTCGTGGTAGTGTCTCCATTAACAGTCCTAATCCTCTTGATCCTCCTGTGATTAACCAGGGCGAGTTTACGAATCCCGAAGACTTAGAACTGTATGTGCGTGCTTTTCAAGTCTACATGCAAAATCTTCATCTCAATTTACAGGCGACTGATCCTTTGTATCAGCTGATTATTCCTCCTCCCGAGATTTTAAATGATCCTGATTTAATCCGTGATTTTGTCAAATTTCAAGTCAATTCCGATCAGCATTTTCAGAGCCATTGTCGCATGGCCCCTTTTGATCAAGGTGGAGTTGTCGATAGCACTGGACATGTCTATGGCGTACAGAATTTAATTGTCGCAGACGACTCTATTGTACCTCAAAACATGGACGGAAGCCCGATGGCGTCTGCTTATTTAATTGGAGCCAATATTGCGCGCTTATTAAAAGCTAGAGCGCGATAATTTTCTTTCCTCTGTGCTCTCTGTGTCCTCTGTAGTTATTTTATTTATTAACCACAGAATACACAGAAAGCACAGAGGAGTTTTTTTATTCATCTCAACGTTTACAATTTGCTTGCAAGCTGAGAATACGTGATGTATATTTTTTTAATTAAAATTTTGATTTAGATCTTTGATGATTCAACTACTCACTTGCTTTTTTATATTCCTTATCTTTCCCGCCATTAGTGAAGAACCTCATCACACGACCGCCTATATTGATGCTCCTGGAAATACGGACCTTTTATTCAGCTACTCTTATGATTGGACACGCTATTTCTGGAATAAATACGGCGAAAAACTGCCCACCTATAATGACTTTGATCGGCATGCTTTTTTTTTATATGCGGAATATGCATTTAATCCTTGCAATAGTTTTTCTTTCAATGGCGGCTATGCTATGGTCACCGAATCCCTCAATGGTAATGCATATAGCTTCCAAGATATGGAACTCGGATGGAAACATCTTATGTATAAAGGCAAAACCTCTGCTTTTACGCTTCAACTAGTAGGAATTATTCCACCCGGCGCTAAAAAATCTTCCATTCGCTATGGCACTTATGGAACCCAAGTGAGCCTTCTTTACTCAGATGTTTTTTATTTAAAGAATTTAGGTTGGTATGATTTAGACATAGGCTATCGTTATTATCATGGTACGCCCGCTAATCGCCTTCTTTTGAATACTTCTGTTGGCTATTATTTAACTTCACGTCTAGCCCTCATTGCCACGAGCCAACTCGATTATGGACTTTCGGAACGAGGATCAAAATATCTATCCAATAATATTGTGTTTCATCCCACTTATCGCTTATTAAACCTACAAATAGAAGGCGTATTAAGAGTATATTCTCATGTGTCACTTGTTCTCGGTGCTTTTAAACATCTCTGGGGTCGCCATGTGGGAACAAATGGAGGTCTCTTTGGTGGAGCGTGGTTTGATTTTTAAAATTCTTGCCTTGATTCTCATTTTTACTTTTTTTCTGGAAGCAGAACAAACTTCAGACAACGTGCAAATAGCGGTCGCTCCTTATCTTCTTCCTGATAATCATCTCATCAAACCTGCACTTGACGCACTTTTTTCTTCTTCACGCGTAATCCTTAACCTGGATACATTGGAAGAAGCAGGTTTCACTAAGACCAAGCCACGCAAATTTACCAAACTCATTGTGACTTCGCATCCTGATTTTCCAGGTTATATTTTTAAACTCTATTTAGATAGTCAACGCTATTACAAAGATTTACCAGAACATCATTACTGGATTTTACGCGCCAAAGGCGTGAAAAAAATTCGCCGAGAAATTAGTGCGCGTGAACTCGAGACACTCTTTAAGACTCCTCATAAATGGATTTATGCGCTTCCGCAACATCCAAGGCCACCTGAAGGTTATTACACCAAACAGTATATTTTAGTGGAAGAAGACATGGACCTTCTTTCTGACGAAGAAAACAAAGCGCTATGGGCAAGTGATGCTGTGACAACAGAAGTGTTGGATCATTTATTTGCGATTTTAAACAAAATTGGGCTACGTGATTGCGCCAAACCGGACAATATTCCCTTTTCGAGAGATGGGCGCATTGCATTTATTGATACACAAACATTCGGCATTAAGAACGTCAGATATGAGAAATTGAACGACTATTTGTCCAAGCCTAATCAAGCTTACTGGAAAATGATTACAGACCAGTAACTTGTGGTTTTCTCTCTGTGCTCTCTTGTCTTCTTTGGTTAATAAATAAAATAACCACAGAGAGCACAGAGAGAAAGATTTAATTGAGTGACAATGTATTTTGAGAAGCAGCGATTTCCCACTTTTGGCCTAAATTCACAAACACTTGTGTAAAAATGCCTGAGCGCACTTCTCCAGGTTTGCTGCTATCAGAGCCCGGAAAACGAAAGCCATCTAGAGTCCAACGAATCACTCCAACGACGACGCCTGGTTGCACCTCACGCAACTGCACATTTGCTATTTTAAGCATAGAGCCTTTCTGAAATGTTTGCAGGATTTTAACATGGCGTTCTTCAATTTCAGAACGCCCTGAAAAATGCATTCCAAATACATTAACAAAGTCTGCATCTTCAGTAAAGTGATCGCCAAATCCCTTTCCGGCTTGTTGATTCCAAGCATCGGTATAGCTCTGCACAATCTCTTGGATCGCATTGCGATCGGCTTGCTCCAATGCAAATGCACTTAAACAATAGACATGAAATAAAGTGCATAGCATCCAAATTCTATTAAAATGCATCATGAAATTACACTCTGCTCTTAGTGTTGTACGACAAAGCTAATTTTGGCATGTACGCGAAACTTCGTGATTTTATTATTTTCCACGATTGCCTCAATGTGATCGACATTGACCTGTTTGATATGTTCTAATGTTTTCGCCGCTTCATCAAGCGCTGATTTGATAGCCGCTTCAATAGAGTTTCCTTCGCTGATAACTTCGATTACTTTCACTACAGACATATACACCTCCTAAATAAGATTTACAAAATCAACGTAAGTTCTCACGGCATTTATTTCAAGCTTCTCTTAAATAGCAACTAACCTACATCATCTTTGTCATTAGATTCTGAAATGCTTGTGTCTTTTTTTTGGCAAAAAACTCGCAAAGAGGGATGGGTTTGATAAGCATGTCGCTTAGCAACATGATCAAGGTCAAGTATTTTGAATTGAGCTTCTTGAAGCAGTTGCTTAAGTTCATCTTCTTCAAAAAAGGACCAAAACTTCTCAATATTGCCTTCATAGCGTGTATCTTTTTCTAATACTTCACCAGAACCGTGCTTCAAGCTTAGATAGAAATGCCCCTCTTTTTTTAAAATAGAATGAATTTTTTTGAAAATATTTAAAATGGCGCTTTTAGGAGTATGACAAAAAGAAGCGCACGCCCACACTCCATCAAAAGAATTCGGAGAAAAAGTGAGCTCTTCCATATCCATCTCATAAAATTCAGCTAAAGGCGCTGTTTTACGTGCAATGTCAAGAAGATTCGAACAAAAATCAATCCCTACAACATTGACTTGTTTTTCTGTAAATATTTTTGCATCTCGCCCAGATCCACATCCTAAGTCAAGAATGGTCGCTTGAGGAGGAAGAAGAGAAATAAAACGTTCAATTGACTGTATAGGAGCCAAATCAACGACGTTTTCAGCAAATGCTTCTGCTGTTGCTTCATAGCTTTCTTTTGTAACTGTTTTATATGACATATCACCACCATTAAAGTGATTAATTGTTAAATATTTTATCAAATGATAAGTAAAATCTAGATCTATTGTGCAAGGTTATATGAAATACCGCAACATGTTTGATTTTGTTACATCACTCAGAGCTATACACAAAAAACTTCAAAAAAACCGATTTTTGAAGTTTTTTGTGTATAAAAAAGTGTTCACTATTTTTTTGTTAAAATGATATCTTGATGATGAAGGAGTTTCTGTATGGAGCAAAAACGAACTTGTGATTTTTTAATTAAAGACTTACCTCTTGAGATTTATCTTTTCTTACAAGCAGCAGCTAAAAAACATCATCGTAGTATAAATCAAGAAGCTATTATAGTTTTAACAAATGGATTATCTAGTCATAAATTCAAAATACCTTGTCCTTTTAAGTGGAAGACAAAAATTTCTAGTCAATTTCTGGAAAAAATCAAACGAAAATAAATTAAAGCGTTTTTTAATTCAGCTTTAACTGCTCAAGGATAAAATGATCTAATTGTGCCACATAATCCACTTCAGGGTCAGCTTGTTTAATTTGAAGAGCCTCTTCGTCAGATAAGACCTTTTTTTCTTCGATAAAGGCAAAGAATTGAATCGTGCCTAAAATAGGATCAAAACTTGTTTTAACCGCATCTGCACGACCATATCTGAATCCTTCAAATTTCACATCTGTGGACAACAAAGCGGCTTCTGCCTCTTCTAGGCTACTGCGTGTATTATCAATCATAATCACTTTTGCTGGTTTATCTTGTAATCGATTCACAAAACTTAAAATGGCGGGCCCAATAGGCTTTTTGTTCGTAAATATTAATCCATAAGCTAAAGAATGACTCTCATCCTCACTACTTGGCTTAAGATCAAGATAAGCCAGCGTCTCTTCCAAATTTACTCCAATACTCACCAGATGTTGACTCGTAATGAATCCAAAATTATCTGCATAAGAAGTCGTCATTTGCTTTTGTGTAATCCCTAAAACCGGAATCTCTTGGTTTTGTAGATGCGCAATCAATCGAGGCGTCACCTCTTCCACCGGTTTCTTGGGAATATGATTGACAATGAGATTTTTGATTTGATTCACAAGGCGATCTGCTGCTTTTTGATCGGAGGCGATGGCCTTCGCACGCTCAGCAAAAAAGATTCTCCACTGATTATTCGCTAAAGTGGTTGCAGGCTCATAAAGTGTCCCTGTCACATTGAAAAGGACCAAAGATTCACTCGTCACATAATCTTGAATCGTAGAGATTTCATTCGTTTCTCTAATTTCTGCAGAAAGAGTAAAATCGCCCATCCCCACGGTAAACACACTAATAAAAAAATAAAAAATTTTCTTTAACATAAAACCTTTAAAAGTTACGCCGTTGACAAATAAAAAGACAAACGACCTTAACGACAAAAGAACTAAGTTGCTAGGGTCGTTTGTCGTTAAAGTCATTTGTCTTTTTAATAAATTTGCAAATAATAATAATTGCCATTTAATTAAACATATAAATTTAAATAAATTATAACATATATTATAAATATTTGTCAAAATCACGTATACTGAATTTTTAGTTTTTCTCGCGCCCAAAAGCGATGTTGGGCGATTGCTTTCACAAATTCTTGTGGTATTCCATCTACAATGATTCCGATTGCAGCTAATTCCTTTTTAGAGTTAGTTTTGGGTAATTTTTTACTAGAATAAGAAGCGTGAAATAATTCTATTGCTTCGCCATCAAGTGCAATTGCTTTACAGTGGTTAAAAGCTTCGTCTATAAAATCTAAAGCATCTTCTTCTGATAGCAAAGCTTTTATTCCTGCTGTTCCTCCAGGAATATACACAGCATCAAAGAAGACGGAAGAAGAAGTTAAAAAGCTTTGATCTACTGGTAATGTGCCTCCATTTTTACCTTGAATCGATCCAAGTTTGGGTGCAACAATTTTGACTACAGCTCCTTCGTCCATTAAAGCTTTCTTCATCGTCTCTATAGCAGCCTCATCTATTCCATTTGCTGCCAGAATGGCTATTTGCCTTGTTTTGATGGAATCCTTGCGCGTATTGGCCATGCTCAAAGCTTCAGATCTTTGAATAGACTGTGTTTTTTTGATGGGTTGACAATGCGCAGAGACCTCATCAGCTCCAAAACTATGATTCATGGGATGTTTAAGTTCTTTTGGTACACTCATACCAATTGCATTTGCTACATTTTCGGCTAGTCCTTGATCTACCTGACTTAGCAATCCCAGCATTCTATTTTTGACTTCTTTACTTTCAACTTTTCCAAGTTCAAAGCTTAAAGCATTGACAATGTGATCTTTTTCGGGTTCAGATTGACTCTGGAAAAATAACTTTGCTTGACTGAAGTGATCAAAAAAACTTGGACACCGCCCTCTAATTTTTTTAGCATCAATTTTTTCTGCATAAGAAGCGAATCCTCCTTCACTGATCTGGGCTTGAAAGGGACATCCGCTTGCTAAGGTATTAGGGTCATAAGCAACCTTGCCTCGATTGATTGTTTGCCGCATATGTCCATCGCGTTGATTATTATGAACAGGGCTGATAGGACGGTTAATGGGAATTTCATGGAAGTTGGGGCTTCCTAAACGAGAAAGTTGAGTATCCGTATAAGAGAATAGGCGACCTTGCAATAAGGGATCGTTGGTAAAATCCATACCAGGAACTAGATGTCCGGGATGAAAAGCTATTTGCTCTGTTTCTGCAAAAAAATTATCAGGATTGCGATTCAGAGTGAGTTTACCAATGGGCAAAACAGGAACTAATTCTTCAGGAACCAACTTGGTAGGATCTAACAAGTCAAAATCAAATTTATGTTCATCTTCGTGAGAAATAATTTGGAGACCAAATTCCCACTCAGGAAAAGCACCGCTTTCAATGGCTTCATATAAATCTTGACGATGAAAATCGGAGTTTTTCCCTGAGATTTTTTGAGCTTCATCCCAAGCAACTGAGTGGACACCCAGCAAAGGTTTCCAATGAAATTTGACAAATACTGCTTTTCCCTCTTCATTGATTAAACGGAAGGTGTGCACTCCAAATCCCTCCATCATGCGAAAACTTCTTGGTAAAGCTCTATCGCTCATGACCCACATAATCATATGCATGCTCTCAGGCATAACAGAAATAAAATCCCAAAAAGTATCATGAGCAGAAGCAGCCTGTGGAATTTCATTATGGGGTTCCGGTTTCACAGCATGGATGAGATCAGGAAATTTCATCGCATTCTGAATGAAAAATACCGGGATATTATTTCCCACAAGATCAAAAATGCCCTCTTCAGTATAAAACTTAACAGCAAATCCTCTGACATCTCGTGCAAGATCTGTAGACCCACGGGATCCGGCCACAGTCGAAAAGCGGACAAACACGGGAGTAGGTGTGGACGTATCATTTAAAAATTTGGCCTTGGTATATTGTTTTAAGGGCTTATACAATTGAAAAAGACCATGAGCACCAGCTCCACGCGCATGAACAATTCTTTCAGGAATTCTTTCATGGTCAAAATGCGTGATTTTTTCTCGGAAAATAAAATCTTCTAAGAGAGTAGCGCCTCTTTCACCCGCTTTCAGCGAATTTTGATTATCATTAATGCGTACGCCTTGATTTGTGGTAAGAAAGTGTCCGGAATTATCGTCGGTATCAATGGCTAGATCCTCTACTTTCTTATTTCTCGCAACCTGCTGATCGTTTGTTTCGTCACTCATATCTTCTCTTTTGATGATTGTTTTTGTCAGATTTGTTTCCTAAAATATCAAAGTATTTGATCGATGTTTAATATTTTTTTTAATTTGATGCAATCTTTTTAGAGACTGAATTATGTCCGAATCATTTAAAAGAGCATTTTCATCACTGATTGAAACACTTTTCCTTGAATGTTACTAAGTTCATTAATCATGTCAAAGTGGTTAGCATGAGGAACTTCAATCAATGAAACAGTGCAGCCTGCCTTTTGTAGCTCTAAAGCGTATTGATAGGCTTCAAAACGAAATAGGATTAAAGGCTCCTTTTCACCATAGGCAATGATTGATGGAATGCAATGTTTAGGAAGATGGTACAACGGACTAGTACGTCGCGCTTCTTCCCCTGTCATTTGTAAGGCTTTTTGCGCGCCTGCTTGGGAGGCATAAACGAGTGTACATATATCATAAATACCGGACAAAGCAATGAGCCCTTTGATAACGTCCTCCGGAAGATCAAAATCTTTGTGCCAGTTTGGCATGAGAGTCGTGCCTGCCAAATGTGCGCCAGCAGACATGCCATAAATATAAAGGCGATTAGGATCGCCTCCGTATTGAGCAATATTTTTATAGACCCATGCAATGGCCTGACGCACATGAGCCATTATATTTTCCATCCGATATTGAGGTGCAAGCCCGTAGTCAATAGAGATGAAAAGGACCCCCATTGATATCAAAGTTTCGGCAGGAATAGCACAAGAATTTTTGCTTCCCACCGTCCAAGCACCACCATGAATACTGATAATGACGGGGACATTCTTAGCATTTTTTGGAACATAAATATCTAGCTTTTGAATATTTTCCGGGCCATAAGCGATATCTTGAATGGGATCTAATCTAGCTTTCACGGCCAGAGCGCGTTCTCTATTTTCCTGCAACAAAACGCTAAGATTTGGAATGGTCGCGTAATCATCATAAGCCTCTGTCAATTGATTGACTGTCATTCCTTTATAAACAATTAAATTGGGATTGTTTGACATAGAGATCCTTTTCTTAGAGTAAGAATGTTGATTTTTTGAATTGATTATAGTAAACTATATCCAATTCATCAATAGAAAAGAATTGATTTACAACTCTAGACGGCAAATTGATGTTTTTTATAGCAAGCAAAACTTGATGATTTTCTTGAAAATAACTATCAAATTTAGTGATAATAAAGAAAAAAAACAAGTTTCACACTCTATCAGCTTGATAATTTTCTTGAAAAATACTAACAAAATTAGTGATAATAAAGAAAAAAGACAAGTTACATGAAATTCGACTCCTTCTTTGCTCAACATCAGATATTTACAGTAAATGACCTCGTGGCTTGGTTATCTAAAGAAGTTGATTATGCTATCAACTACTCAACTCTTCATAACTCTTTAGCCTATCACCAAAAACAAGGTCATATTCTTCGCATCCGTCGAGGCTTGTATTATTCAATTCCTAAGGGAGTGCTTGCAAACTCTTATCCAATTGATCCTTTTTTAGTAACGAGCAAGATGTCAGAGGATGCAATAGTGGGCTATCGAACAGCCCTCGATTTACACGGGAAATTGCATACTACCTCTAGCAAATTTATCTACCTTTCCAAAAAACGGGTAATGACCTCTTTTGTTTTTAAAGACATTGAATATCAGGCAGTTTCAATCCCAACAGCATTGAAGGCAAACAATAATGAACAATTTGAAATTCAATCCGTCGATCGACTAGGTCAAAGTATATTAGTGACTACTCTTGAACGTACTTTAGTTGATGTTTTAGATCGCCCACATTTATGTGGGTCTTGGGAAGACATTTGGCTTTCTCTTGAGAGCATTGAATATCTCGATCTAGATCAGGTGTTGAAGTATGCCCTTCTTTTGGGCAATGCGACCACGATTGCTAAAATTGGATTTTTCTTAGAGGCTCATCGTGAAAGACTAATGATACCAGAAAACTATCTCGAAGAGCTTTGTAAACATCGCCCTATAAAGCCAAATTATTTAGAACGTAAACATAAACAACCTCAAAAAATGATCTCAAAATGGAATCTAATTGTTCCTTTGAGCCTAATCAATCGTGAATGGGAAGAACCTAATGGAAATATCTAAGCAAGAGTTATTAAGAGAAGCCCTAGAGACAGGGTTCCGCCCCGAAATCATGGAAAAGGTTTGGCATTTGATGGCCATTCTCGATGGTATCAGCATACATCCATTTTTGAAGGAACGATTAGTGCTAAAAGGAGGAACAGCTTTAAATCTGTTCTTCTTTGACCTTCCTCGATTATCTGTGGATATCGATCTGAACTACATTGGGCAACTTAATAGACAAGAGATGCTCCTTGAACGCCCTGAGGTAGAAAAAGCTTTAGAAACCATATTTCAGAGGGAAGGGTTAAGCATTCGACGTATCCCTGAAAAACATGCAGGAGGAAAATGGCAGCTCCGCTATACAAGTGCGCTTGGAGGGAATGGCAATCTGGAAGTCGACTTGAACTACATGTTTAGAATACCTTTATACGGAATACATAAGAAACGATCACACCGCATTGGGACGAGAAAAACGAAAGAAATTCCACTTTTGGACCTCCATGAACTTGGTGCTGGTAAGCTTTCAGCTCTATTTGGAAGACATGCTTCTCGTGATCTCTTTGACGCTCATCAACTGCTCACGAAATGTTCTTTAGATATCGAGCAACTGCGCCTTGCATGCCTTGTGTATGGAGCAATGGGAACAAAAGATTGGCGGCAGATATCGAGCAATGAGATTCACTTTGAAGAAAGCGAATTGAAAGATCAGCTCATTCCTGTGCTCAGAAAACGTGCATTTCGCAATGGAGACTGGCTAAGCTGGACAAATCAATTACTAGCAGATTGTAAAACTGCATTAACGACTCTTTTCCCTTTGAGGGAACATGAACGAGCTTTTCTTCAAAGCTTATTTGAGGGCGGAATAATAGACGCAACACTGATCACAGATGATCACAATTTGTCTGAGAAAATCAACTCTCACCCTCTTTTACAATGGAAAGCAAAGCTTGTTTTGGAAAACAGAAAAAGATAGCGGAAGAATAAGTTATGAAAAGTCATGCGGAGTTACCGTTGATGAAATGTATGTAAGCGGAGAGCTAGAAAAAGATTCCTATCAAACGAGTGAAGGTGTCTTATAAAGACGAAATCCAACATCTTCAAACTCAAATATCTAGACTGACAACTACTGATACCAACTTTATGAAGTACTGCCGCTATGGCATGTCTCTTTTAGGTAATCTTGATTTTCACTACAAGCAGTCATCTCCACACATTAGAAAAAAACTTCTTGGCTCAATACTCACTGGAAAATTGATTTTTGAAGAAAGGAAATATCAAACCACTGGTTTAAACGAAGTTGTCGCTCTCAGGCCAATTTCAACGAAAATTTGAACATAAAAAACCCGAATATCTCGCCATTTTTGACAAAATATTCGGGTATATGCCCAGGATAGGACTCGAACCTACACACCTTACGGCACCAGAACCTAAATCTGGCGTGTCTACCAATTTCACCACCTGGGCTAATGGCAAATAAGATAATGAGAATCTAGTCTTTTTGTCAAGCTAAGCCTTTCATTCAAAAAGAAACTTTTTCTCACTCAAAACTCGAAAGAAAGTCAAAATTCTTTACATAATCTTAATCGACGCCTGGTATCCTAGTAAGGAAAATATTAAAATAAATGAGTGAAATATGCTTTTTCCACGTGTTTACTTGCTTTATTTTCTTTTTGTTCCGCTTGTTATTTGGTCACAAATCAAAATTAATGAGTCTGAACAAAGTCCGGTTACTGAGTTTACTTTGAAAAATGGCATGCGCATTTGTCTTAGGCATTCAAACCGTGAACCCGGCGAAGTGGAATTTCAACTTTTTGCCTTAGGTGGATATGCTGCTTTACCGCAACAAGAGCGTCCGGCCGGTTGGTTGGCAGCTGACACAACGTGGGAATCAGGATTAGACCAACATTCTTCAGATGAACTCGCTTGCCTCTTAGATGATCATGCCATTGATCTCAAAATCCATATTGGCCTTTTTGACCGCTACGTAGAAGCGACTAGTCCCACTTCAGAATTAGCTTATTGCCTACGCTTAGTCAATTTGCTATTTACTCAACCACAATTTAAGCCCGAAGGATTAAAAGAAGCTTTAGCCAATACTTTGAATAAAATGCAAAAAAAAGAAGCAGCCGGAGATTTAACAGGACGCGAAGTATTTTTGAATATTAACATGCAAAACTGGAAAATGCTTGCCCCTTTTACCCCAAAAGAACTGCATGCCGTGAAATTAGAACAAACCGCGCGTCTTTTTAAACAATTCTTTTCTAATCCTGCCGATTTTACTTTTGTGCTTGTGGGAGATTTTGAGGCTAAAACTCTTCTTCCCGTTTTAGAAGAGTCACTCGGAGCCCTTTCTCCGCTTCCTAAGCAATCCTGGGACACCCCCTCAGCTCCTTCTTTTCCCGAAGGGATTTCCAAGAAGGAATTTTCAGGCATTACACGTTATAAAACGAGTTTGACGCGTTTGACATTTCCTATACAAGCTCAAGCCAATGATCTTGCCACCCTAGATCTTCTATGCATCATCCTGAAACGTCGTTGCCTCTCCCAATTAGCGCATTGCGAATGTCTACATAAAAGTCTCCATGTGAATTATGAACTTCCTTTATTTCCCCGTTTAGATCCCATTTGGTTTGTCATCCAATTTTCTAGTCCAACGGCTGAAGTTCATCCCATGGCACAAGCTATTCTTAAAATTCTGGAAGGCGTCAAGCAAAAAGGGATGACAGAAAAAGAAGTGGTAATCGCTTTTCAAGAAGCAGAACGTAATCGTCAAACGTTTATTGATAATACCAGCGAACTTTTATCCCTTGCGAATATTTACAAAATGAATGGCAACGTAGAGAACCTTTATAAACCCGTTTTTAAAGACAAACAGGAAAAAGAGGTGTTGAAAAAGATTTTAAACTGCTATCCTCCTCTTGATCAATATTCCCTTATTTCACTTCATCCTTAAAAGCGACAAACTTATGTCTTTGATGCCTGCTGCAATTGGTATTGTATTCAATGACGATCAAACACAGGTTCTCCTTGTCAAACGTCAAGATATCCCTATTTGGGTTTTACCCGGCGGGGGGATAGAACCGGAAGAGACTCCAGAAACTGCTGTCAAGCGTGAAATTAAAGAAGAGACGGGATTTGATGTGACCATTGTGCGTAAATGTGCCGAATATTACCCAGTGAACCGTTTAGCTGCTTTCACGTCTATTTTCATTTGTCAACTTCATCAAGGACAACCGCGCTTATCTGATGAAACAGCAGATCTGGCTTTTTATCCCCTTTCTCATTTACCTTCGACTCTCTTTTATCTGCACGCGAGCTGGTTGCAAGATGCACTCACACATCGCCATTTAATCCAAAGACCTTTAATAGAAGTTTCGTATCAAGCTCTTGCCAAATACTTCATACGGCATCCTTGGTTGATGTTACGTTATGCTTGGACACGTTTTGTGAAGAATAGAAAAGCCTAGAAGATTGTCTCCTCTAGGCTAAAAGAATTTAATGACTATGATCGTGTGGATGATCGTGGTCATGGTCATGATCGTGGTCATCATCATGACTATGTTCTGCATCACTAGAATCTGATTCTTGTCCTGACTCTTGCGCTTGCTTGCGTTTCTCTGCCCATTTTTTCAATTTCACTTGGTTTACTTTGCATTTGTAACCTTCAATATGAAACATCAGCTTAAAGCGTTCCCATTCTTCGTAGAAATCATTAACAACCTTGAGATCCACTGTTTGTTTGATTTGTACTAAATAGAAAAGTAAGAGATGAGCGCTCAAGACGCGTTTAGCTGTATCTTCTTCATTGGGTTTGATTTTTTGTTGAAGAAAATAAACCAAAATTAACTCTGCTACGTCATTAGAACTTTTTTCCTTTTGCATAATCCAACGTATAAATTCATTGCGTTGCTGAATAGTCGAGAATTTATTGTCATTGAGGACGGAAATCCCTTTCACCGTTGTTTCCACAAATTGATCAATTTGATCAAAAACCATTTCGTCATGATAAATTCCACATGGCATTTGGCAGTGAGCCATCAATTGTGAATAACATCCCATGATACATGCAACACCGAAAATTAATTTTCTCATTCTCATTTTTTCCTCTGAATCTTTTGATTAACAAACATTTATACACAAATCAACACTTTTTTAATGAAAACCACCCCGGCTAGCTTTCGTTATCGTTGCCTAGAATTTAAAAAAATATGACATAGGATTCCATTTTATCTCAACTACCGATACGGAAATAAACAAAAATATTTGTTTGCTTGAGACGTTTATCAAAATCTATTTTTTATCGATTTTACAGAACAAAATAGGTTTTATTCTAAAAATAAGTATTTTTTATTGATTTAAATTATTATTTTTTATTAAAATTTAATCTATTTGGTGTTTTTTATTAAAAACAATGAAAGGAAGTCTATGTCTACTAATAATTTCTTCGAACCTTCACATTCTGAACATTTAACTATTTTTGATTATCAATCTCGAGTAGAAAAGACATCGGAGCGAGTAGAAAGAGCGTTACAGAGTAAATGGAAATGCCGGCAGATGACTTTAAAGGATCACTGCCATCAAATTCCTGCTTATATTCGAAAGCATATTCAAGCGACTCAGCAATTAGAGCAATCTATAAGAGAATTTAGAGATCATCAAGGAAAAGATATTCCACAAACTGTTAATTTAACGTTTAATAAGGCTCAATCTCTCATTGCTCAGGTCAGTCGAAGAATTCACTGTATTGAATTTTTGCAATTGCTAGTTCCCTCTAATCAAGAAACCAGCTACTTAGATCCTTATCATTTATTGCTTCAAGACTCACAGCATAAAAGGGCTGTTGATTCCTCTCATTTTGAATGGCACCTTAATTGGGGGCTTTTAAGAGGGATTTACCAGCGTACACAAGATGCTGTCCTAAAAAAACGCCTGAGTTTTTTAATTTTAAATTATTTGGCCAAAGCAGCCCCTGTGCGTTTTGATGAATTGTCGTTAGAAACGTCTTTAGAGCAAAAACTGGATCAAATGTTTCAGCATGGGTTACTCGAGCCTTCGATTGGAGTCGTTTATAATCGAGAATCTCCCGTTTTTGATATTTATTTAAGAGAGAGTATCAATAAAAGCTTAGCTGTGGCCAGTGGCAATCAATTTCACGTGGCAGGCACAAAGCATATTGAGCCTTTACTAGATTTGTGGTTCTCTCTTGTTTATTCTTCAGATACGGAGGATAAACGCATAGCAAAATGGGCAGAACAAATCACCTGTCATTTTCACGCTTACTTAAATGCTACTCATGAGCATCCGCTAGATCAATATATAGAGCCGCTTTTAGTCTTCGATTTAACTTCTCTTCTAGAAAATTTTATTTATACGGAAGGAGATAGAGAAAAAAATCAGAAATTCCAAGAAGAATTAGAGAAAATTTCTACTCAACTTAATGAAGCCATTCAACTTGTTGCTACGCAATATGCAACAACTCCAACAGAGCGTGAACGTTTAACTGTTTATTTACGCTCAAATAGTGCCTGTATTTGTCGCTGTGAATTAAAAAACATAGGAATTTTGAAGATTTTGCCTGTTTTTTATGATCCCCTTTATTTTCAACTAAGCTCTCAAACGTCCATTTTAAGCGATGTCTTGTCCCCTATTCCTGATCAGAAAGATGCTTATGCTAGGCAGCTGCTAGATATTAATCTCTCTAGAATAAGAGCCAAATTTGAAAATTTTATGAGCGGTACAGGAATTCGTTTAGGGAGTGTGGAGGGACGACAAGTTCTCTTTGAATTTATGGATCTCGAACATTTAATTGATTTGAACGAGCATCAAACTGTTCGCTACGATGCTTTTGTGGGACCTAACGCCATCCTTTACCCTACTCAACTTGCCCTCACAGAAACACGCGTTTTTAAACAACTAGAGGATAAATGCACACAAAAGCAGTTACAAGAAGAACATCCTTATCTTCAAGCTTTAGGACAATCGACCTTACAGCTTATCCACGGGTTATTAAGCAAAATAGAGGATCAAAAATGGAAAGAACTACATGCCCATCCCGATACCTGCCAACTCGTTCAAACCACTTTAGCTCGCTTGCTGATACACTTAGGAAATGCGAATAGTCATTTAAGAGATTTTGCTCAATTCACCCAAAATATTGAACTTGTACACTATGATCTAGCGGCTTTAATCACTTTATTCTCTCCTTTTACAACGCAAGATTTTAACACAATTCATCTTAATCAACTTAAGATCATTCCGGATGAATT
This sequence comes from Parachlamydiaceae bacterium, assembly GCA_030147755.1. Classification (GTDB taxonomy): domain Bacteria; phylum Chlamydiota; class Chlamydiia; order Chlamydiales; family Parachlamydiaceae; genus JASBUW01. The sequence continues at coordinate 11,046 of JASBUW010000154.1, read as the reverse complement.
AAAACCCCATGCAAAAGCAGGATTAACAAGATCCTCCATGAATGCCTTAGCGGGTGTGCAAGTGGCTCTTAAACAACTTTTCACTCATCCTAAATTTATTTATCAAAAAGAAGCTCACTTTGAAATTGCGGGTGCAATGGAAGAGAGAGATTATACCTTACAAGCAGCTCTCAACTCTTCCGTTAGCCAATTTCACTTATATGTCGCCGATTTTAATCATAACATCCAGTTGGATCCTGATCATGAGGAATATCAAGTCAGTGACGTCATAGGTGAAATAAAAGCGTTATTAGCCACAAAACAGGAAATCAAACATTTAACGATCGCTCTCGATTGCACTATTGATTACGTCCAGTCTGAAAAAGTTCAAAATCTATTAAATCACTTTGCCAAGGATATCCTTCAGGAACGTCTTTCTTTTGTTTTGTTCAGTAGCGGTCTCAAGTTTTATTTGCTCGGTATGGATAATTATTACGGCGCTCCTGTCACCGTCATCACGCGTCAAACACAACTCATGGAAGCTTACCAGACACTATTTACGCATGAAGCCTATCAAACAGACCTTCTCAGTCATCAATGGTTTTGCTTAGTGACTCAATTTGCTCCCGAAGCTCTAGACGTTTACCGCCACTTAATTTTTAATCACACGCGCCAAATTCTTGCTCAAGTTCCTGCCAGTTTAAAACCTGGTCGTAATCCTTTTATTAAAGTCTGTTCAGTTAAAGAAGGAATGGATCCTTGCTTCATTGATATTAAAATTAAAGAAAATAAGATTTTCAATACGCACGATTTGAAACAGCTTTTATTTCAGAAATTTGCCGACCACCAAGCTAAAATTCATATGCGTGGTGGATATGGCTATTATCACCCTAATGTCAGTTTTTTTCCCTTCTTACCCAAACGCTATGCAGGCGAAACAATCAGAATTGCACCTGGTTTATGTCCAAAAGAAACACAATTGATTATCAACTGCCTTCAAGATATCGCTCTCCTAATTGAAAACTCATAACTACTTGGCGTTGTTGCATGAATCCAAGACTGAGGACTACGTCATCCACTGTCCACATCTCTCAGTCTTGGATTTACGCAACAATGTCTAACCACCTTTGTTTTTAACTATTACATTTTGTTTATTTAAGTTTGTTAAGAATTAATTATTTAATAATTAATTTTAAATAAATTTAGTATTAAATAGTAATATTAATTATTAAATTGTTTATAATCATACACTAGACCTAAATACTTTTAATTTTAATTAGGTTAGTAGTATGCCAGAAATAATACATTCAAATATTAATGATAATTTAAATTTAAAAACAATCCAACAATTAGCTCATTATGTTGAACATCATGAGCGTGTAGTGGATAGAAATTTAAAGAATTATCAAGGAAGATCAGCCATTTGGCAACGTCATTTAGGGAATAAGCTTCCCGATTGGGCTGCACATCATATTGTATTGACTGAGCAATTGAAACAAGCAGTTAAACAATATGAAGCTCAAACAATGCGGCCTATTCCTAAGCAAGTGAAGCAAATTTTAATAAGAAACGAAGAAATAGAAAATCAACTGACTCATCGCATACATCAGGCTAAATTTGTACAAGCGGCATTCAATCGACCTTATTCTGAATTAGAGACTATTCAGCAGCTTGCTGAATACGCGAAACGTAGTGAGAAGAAAGTCAATAAAAAATTAAAGTCTTCCAAGATGAGACAACGTCATGTAAAAGCTAAAGAGCTTCCAAAATGCGTGGCTCATCATATCGCTTTAACAGCACAATTGCAACAAGCTGTTAAGCATTATGAGGCGAATCATTCGCAACCCATTCCCAATAAAATTAAGCAAATTCTCGTTCGCAATGAATCGCTAAATGTTCAGTTGAATAAATGTATTCCTTATTCTAAATTTTTAGAATGTTTTCAACAAGCAATACGCGCTAAGTCTTTTATAGACAGATCTCATCCTTCAACTACTCCTTTAGAAAAATCGACTTTTGAATGGCATTTGAATTTAGCTCTTTTAATGGATGTTTATCGCAAAACAAAAGATGAAAACGTCAAGAAGCAAATTAGCTTCTTAGCAGCTAATTACTTAGCTAAGTCCGCCCACCTCAGTTTTAGTAATTTACCTCAGGATGTTCAACAGAAAATGGAAGAAATATCTCAATTAGGTTTATTTCAAAATCCGGGAACTTATCATCGTGAAGCGCGTACGTTTGAATATTTTATCTTGGAAGAAGTCCAACAGCAGTTAGCGACAAAAGCTTTGCAAGGTGGTCAATTTCTTTTAACAGATACAACGGATGCAGGACCTCTTTTACCGACTAAATTTTCTGTATTGAATACACATGCACCTGATGAAGCACAACTTGTGCAAGATTGGCAACAAGGAATTGCCGCGCATATCACTGAGCATTTTCAACAAGCTAACAATGTAGAGACGGGTTACAATCAACATTTAGAAGTCCCCCTTTTAGTGGATTTGACTCCATTTTTGAAAGATGAAATTGTGACCGAATCTCAGGCAGAAAAAAATCAAACGTTTGAAGAAAAATTTAAGCATTATGAAGCTTTAATGGACCAAGCGATCCATCAAGCCATTCAAGAGATAAAAAGACAAACACCTTCTATTTGTCAAACTCCAGAAGATGAGCAAAGATTACACATGTTTATTCGTGTGCAACTAGTAAGCATTTGTCAAACAAACTTGAAAGGGGCAAACATTCTGCAGCCTCTTCCCCTTTTTTCTAATCCAGAATACTTTGAAAATCGCTTTGTAGAAAATCAATCTCTTTTTGGTCAAACATTTAACAATCCGAAAGAATTTATTTATCAAATGTCGGATACAAAAAATATATATGTAAGCGGAAAACTTGAAAATTTTATTAATCATACGGGATTGCGCTTAGGAGGAGTCAGAGGAAGAGAACTCATGTTTAATTTTATGGGATTAAACAAATTTCTTAATTTGGCGTCTGAGAATCTCAGTGGAACAGGAGAAATGGTAGATTATGCCCCAATTGGAAAAAATGCTCTTTATTTTGCCAATCCTAAAGATATTTTAGCCACCAACATATTTACACAATGGAAAAGTCAATTAACTTCTTCTCCCCATGATTCTTATCAAGTTATTTTAGGTCAATCGACTTTACAATTGGTTGCAGGGTTAATAGAAAAAATAGATGAAGCCAAATGGGCATCTATTAATCAAAATCCGGAAATGCGCCAATTAGTGCAAACGAGTTTCTATCGCCTGTTACAACATCTCGCCACAGCAAAAAACCGACAAGAAGATTTTAATAAATTTACTCAAGCCATTGAGCTTGCCCATTGTGAAATTGCGACGCTGCTTGTCCTCACCACTCCGTTTAAACAAAGTGATTTTCAACAAATTTATAAAGATCAACTCACGCTTATTCCCCAAGAATTGCAAGGGCTTGTTACAACAGGAATTGCAAAATCAGCCATGAATATATTTGCGGGAATCAATGCAGCGGTTAAAGCAGACCGTCCTCATATGGAACGGGTCTATACGCCGGGCTCTTACTTTGAAGAAAGACATTTTATTGGATCAAATCGCACAACAAACGAAGTGTTGAATGATCCTGCAATTCAGCAAATTGATCTCTATATAGGTGAATTCAATCACAACATTCATATTCATAGTCAGCATAATCATTATGAAGCCAGCAATCTTGAAGAAGAAATCCAAGCTCTTTTAGACAAAAAGGAGAATACCAAGCATCTGACAATTGCGGTAGATGGAACAATCGACTATGTCAATTCAAAAAAACATGAATTATTATTGAAAAGATTTTCTAAAGAAATTCAAGAGGGAAAACTGAACTTTATCTTCTTCCATAGTGGACAAAAATTTGACATGTTGGGAATGGATAATTATTATGGCGCACCTTTTTATATGATTAACAATGGCGCTAAACAATGGAAAGCATTCGATCATTTAGTTTCTGACGAAATTTATCAAACGGATCCTTTAAGCCAACAATGGTTTTGTTTAGCCAATCAGTGTGCTTTTACCCATATGGAGACCTATCGTCAGCAAATCTTTAACAATACGCGTCAAGTATTGGATCAAGTACCTGATTATTTAAAACCCGGCAATAATCCTCATGTTAAAGTATGTACGGTTGATCGTAGTATGGAGGCAAGTTTTATTGACATTAAGCTATTAGGCGATAAAGTTCTGAAAAAAGAAGTGTATGCTTTATTCTTTAAAAAACTAGAAGAACACAATATCAAAGCTCATACAAGAGGAAGTTTTGGATTTTATCACCTCAATCTGAATGATATTCCTTCAGAGGATAATCAAGCGCTACTAAATATTCGTATTAATCCCGGTTTAAATTCACAAGAGGTTAAAATCTTGGTTGAATTTTTAAACGATTTAGCGAACTATGTTCAAAATAGCTAGCAATCTCAATATTTATTACATTTTAAGAGTGACGCAATTGATGGGTAAAAGGACAAACGACCTTAACGACAAACGGCAATCATGATTTTAGTCCTTTTTGCCGTTTGTCGTTAAGGTCGTTTGTCCTTTTACCCATCATGCGCCTCTTCTCTTACATTTAAAATCATATGTCCATTTTTCACTCTATTTTTATGCGTTCTTGGTGGGTCATTGCTTTTCTTTTTGTGTGCATCATTTTATATGAACAAGGCCTTAAAAAACGCGATCACCTCTACAAGCAACTGACAGAACAATTGCTTGCTCTTCAGCAGGAAAAACAACAGGTGCTGCATCAACAAAAAAATTTGCAAGTACAAATGAGTAGTCACAATGATCTAGCGTGGATTGAGCTGACCTTGATGAAGAACTTAGGACTCCTTCCGGAAGGACAACAGAAAGTCTATTTTTATTCGGAGAATCTTTAAGCTCGATTTTTTAAAGATCGCAAACGCTTTACTAGGCGTATCACAATATCCGCAGCTGTTTGCATGTGCGCTTTTGTGGTTGTTCTGCCCAATGAAAAGCGAATGGATGCTAAGGCTTGCTTCATAGGCATATCCATGGCCAAAAGAATGCGGGAAGGCTCCAAAGCACCTGACGAACAAGCAGAGCCATGGCTCACCGAAATGCCTTCCATATCTAAGTTCATGAGCAAGGACTCTCCATCTACTCCTAAAAAAGCCAGATTAGTGGTATTACTTAGTCGAGGGCCTGCTCCGTTCACCACTACATCCACTAAATGTGTTTGTAATTCTTGTTCAAACTCATCGCGTAGTTGTCGCATATGTGCAATGGCAATTTCTTGTTCTTGCTGTAAAAGACGGATGGCCTCCGCCATGGCCACTATCCCCGGAAGATTCTCCGTACCCGCTCGTCGTTGATATTCTTGATGCCCCCCAAAAAACAGCGGTGTCAATTTTAGAGCAGATGAACATAGGCAAAAACCTGTGCCTTTAGGCGCATAAATTTTATGTCCGCTAAAAAAAGCAGCTGAGACGCCCGGTGGAAGCGGATTTGACGCTTTTCCTAGCCAAGCCACACCATCCACAATCAAAGGAATGCGATGGCGTTGAGCAAGGGCTGCAAGCGGAGCTAGATCCGTCAATACTCCTGTTTCATTGTTGGCAGCCATAAAAGTCATCAACCGCGTATCCGGTTGAATGGCGCGTTCAACATCCTCCGGATTAACAGCTCCCCATTGTCCTGTGGGCAAGAACGTAACAGAAGCTCCTTTTTTCTCTAATTCTTTTAGTGTTTGATAGACACACGCATGTTCAGTCCCGGAAGAAAGAATATGACCCGTTGGATGGCGCGACATCACACCTTGAATTAAGAGAGCAGCTCCTTCCGTTCCTCCGGAAGTAAAAATGACCTCATGGGGTTTCACATGAAAAAAACGGGCAATGGTTTGACGACTTTCATCTAATACACGTCGACAACGTTGTCCGTGAAAATGAAGGCTCGAAGGATTCCCCTCTTCTTCTAGTTCTTTGACAAGGACTTTTAAGACGCGGGGATCAAGAGGCGTGCTAGCGTTATAATCAAGATAGATGCGATTCATATTTATTGTGAACCTTTACCACAACGACGGTAATATTATCATACCCCCCCTTTTGCTTCGCACGCTTAACTAATTGTTTGGCGATTTCCTGCTCAGGAGCCTCTTGTAAAATCGTTTGGATGTCTTCATGATTAACGAGATCTGTGAGACCATCCGTGCACATTAAGAACACATCTCCTACTTCCACCGAAGTATGTTTAATCGTAGGTTTAACAAAAGGTTCGGTTCCAACGGCTTTGGTGATGATATTTTTATAAAGAAAATCTTCTGCTTGCTGCTCGCTTAACTGGCCCAATTCAATGAGCTCTCTTAAAAGGGAGTGATCCTGGGTGATTTGCTCTAATTGATGAGCGCGAAAACGATAAATGCGGCTATCTCCCACATGGCCGTAAATCAACCCTTCAGGATGAAAGAGTAGGCAGCATAAGGTCGTTCCCATTCCTTTTAATCCCGGATTTTCTCGTCCCATTTGATAAATCATGAGATTGACTTGTTGAATCATCTCAGACAAACGTTCTTGTGTTAGTACAAGAGAGGGAAGAGAAGAAGAAAAAGATTGTCGAAAGAGAGCACATAAATAATTGGCGCACTCTTTAGAAGCGACTTCTCCTGCTTTATGTCCGCCCATTCCATCGGCTAAGACAAAAAACTGCTCGTCCAGCAATTGCTTCCAAAAATCTTCATTATTGTGACGAACAAGTCCAATATCTGAAATACCGTAAACCGATACTTTATAAAGCATTACTTGACAGGCCATAAAAGTTAAAAACAGGTGTACTTATTGATTATTTCCATCTTACTACAAAAACCTTTTTTAAGGATAGAACAGGTTTATAAAGGCGAAGATTCGACAAAAATCAATCCCAGGCTCATTAAATTAAAAAAGCTATGCAGACTGATAGAAGCCCATAAGGAACGTTGTCGTTCATAAACAAAGCCCAATACACAACCCAATATGAATAAAGAACAGAGTAATTCGAAATTGGTTAATCCTTGACTGGTTGAATAATGAAATAAAGCAAAAATAAAAGAACTGAGGACAATCGCGATTGCAGGATGATGTAAACGACGTTTTAACCAATTTTGTAAAAGTCCTCGAAAAAGATACTCTTCCGTAAAAGGCACAAGCGTTACAACACCCAATGCCATGAGTCCAAATACCCAGGGATGCATCATCACCTGACGCAAATTTTGCACAGCCACTTGTTCAATCGCCGTATGATGGAAAAGATACCAAGTCAATAAAGACAATCCTTGGCCAAAAGCCACCACAAAAGGATAGCAGATAAACCAAGCGATAATGCCCACCTTCACATGCTCATACCAAGGAACTTCTGTTTGCTGCCAGAGCTGTCGTCGTTGTTCATGTGTTAATTCTTTATAAGCCATGAAAACTCCTAAAAAGCCTCCTATCATCATGATCAGCTGAAGCCCGCCTTTTGTCGCTGCATCTAAATGTGCGATATCTAAAACCACCATACTAAAAGCAGCTGGCATGAGAACCATTTCTATCACAATAAAATAGGTAAATCCCTTTAAGACATCTTGTCCTCGGATAATAGGATACGCACTCACATGAAAAGAATGAAAAGCTCCCTTAAACCAAGCAATGCCTAACGCTATCAGGCCCATCCCCAGAGCCCACCAAAAAATCATCCATTTTTCTTGCAATTGTTGCTGTATATCGACTGCTTCTACCATGACAATATTCCTTTATTCTAACACAACTATTAAAGACTGGCTTTCAATATCTTGTGCATTAAAAGCTATCAATCGATACGTATAAATCCTGTTGTCGCGACGATTATTTAGCGAAACACGGAAAGGCCCATTTGCAGCAATCGTTCTAATCAATTGATCTCCTTGAAAAAGGCGATATCCCACAACTGATGGATCCCCACTAGGTTTCCAGGATAGAACATGCGTGAAACTAGTTTGTGCGGCAAATTTATTTTCTCTCACCTTTCCATGAAAATGGGTAGGAGGAAGCGGTGCAATAGGTAGGGGTGGAATAGGCGGAATAGGTGGAATCGGCGGAATAGGCGGCGTGCAGTCTTGCACGGTAATTGTGATTGTAATAGGAATACCTATACATCCATTAGGGCCGATAGGTGTCACTGTATAAATTGCCACTCCTGAAGTAGTAGAAAGGGTGGTTAAAGTTTGTGTGATTAAAGGACCAGATCCGTTTGCGGCACCATTCACACCTATTTGCGTCGCTGTCCATGTAAATGTGGTACCAGCCATATTGGAGGTTAGAGCGATATTTGTTGTCTGCCCACTGCAAATGGTTTGATTGGATGGCGTTGCTAATATGACCGGTGCCGGATTAACGGTAATGGTGACTGTAATCGGCGTACCTATACATCCATTAGGATCTATCGGTGTAATTGTATACACCGCTGTTCCAGGTACCGTAGAAGTCGCTATTAAAGTTTGCACTATCGAAAGACCAGATTCCTCTGATCCTCCACTCACATTTGTTTGAATAACTGTCCATGCAAATGTCGTTCCAGTGATATTAGATGACAACTCAATATTCGTTGACAGACCGCTACAAAACGTCTGACTAGTAGGTGTTGCCGTAGCAACGGGAGTTAAAATCGGCAGGATAGGAACAAGTGAATCCGTATTACTGCCATCACCTAGCTGACCGCAAGAGTTATTTCCCCACGCCCAAATGGTTCCATCACTTGTGAGTGCAAGAGAGTGAGAATTACCTGCCGCCAGGTTTTTTACTAGTGCGAGATAACTGACTTGTCCAGGAGTATTCGTGCTCATTGTTGAGCCATTTCCTAATTGACCATCCAAGTTATTTCCCCACCCCCATGCTAGGCCATTGCTGGTGAGACCAAGAGAATAAAGAGCGCCTGCAGTCACAGCTGACATATCTATTAAATTGACAACTATAGGAGTTAATGAATTGTTATTTGTTCCATCACCAAGCTGACCATCAACATTTTCTCCCCACGCCCAACTGATTCCATCGCTCGTATAAGACACGGAATGAAAATCTCCTCCATCAATCGTAATCGCACACATGAGACCGGAAACCTGCACAGGCACATTTGAGTTTGTCTGCGTTCCATCTCCCAACTGACCTTCCCCATTATCTCCCCAAGCCCATCCCATCCCATCGCTTGTAATGGCCAAAGAATGAAATTGCCCAGCTCCAATAGCAATTACATTCATCAAACTATTCACTTGTACCGGCGAATTGGCATTATTATTTGTCCCATCTCCCAATTGACCATCTATGTTATTTCCCCATGCCCATACGCTTCCATCACTTCTAAGAGCAAGAGAATGAAACTCACCGGCTGCAATGGCAATCACTCCTGATAAGTTTTGTACTTGGACAGGAAAAGCTGATTCCGTATTCGTTCCATTCCCTAATTGACCATCAAGGTTATCTCCCCAAGCATAGACGTTTCCATTAGCCGCAAGAGCTAGCGAATGGCTTCCTCCTCCCGCAATCGCAATGATATTTGTCAAAATCCCCTCTGGTGTGAAATTAATCACCTCAACAGGAATATTTGAACACACGATCTGCCCATTTCCTAGCTGGCCAAAAGAATTATTTCCCCATGTTCGCACTGTTCCATCAGTCATCAATGCGAGAGAATGAAATGATCCTGCTGCGATAGTTTTTACTCCCACACCTTTCAAATTGATGACTTGCACAGGCGCAGAAGCATTCCTCATTGTCTCATTTCCCAATTGCCCCACATCATTTCTTCCCCAAGCCATGACTGTTCCATCACTCTTAATAGCTAAAGAATGATTAGCTCCTGCGGCAATCGCGATCGCATTTGCTAAATTACTCACTTGCACAGGAACAGTCGACGGAATAGTTGTCCCATTTCCCAGCTGGCCAAAATTATTTCTTCCCCAAGTCATGACTGTTCCATTATCGAGAAGAGCCAATGAATGCTCTCCCCCACCTGCAATAGCTTTTACGGTTGTTAAACTGCTCACCTGCACGGGAGTATTCGCATTCGCATTTGTTCCATTTCCCAGCTGGCCAAAATTATTTCTTCCCCAAGCCCAAGCCAATCCATCACTTGCGATAGCAAGAGAATGAGTCCCTCCTGCTGCAATGGCTTTTATAGTGGTTAAGCTGCTGACCTGTACGGGAACATTCGAATCTGTGTTCGAGCTATCTCCTAATTGACCGAAAGCATTGCTTCCCCAAGCCATGGCGATTCCATCATTCATGAGAGCCAAGGAATGCTTTTCTCCTCCTGCAATGGCTTTTACATCTGCTAAATTGTTAACCAGCACCGGAATATTCGAATTCGTATTCGAACCATCTCCCAGCTGTCCGGCAATATTATCTCCCCAAGTCATGACGAGTCCCTCATCGAGGAGAGCAAGCGAATGGTTATAGCCCGCTGCAATAGCGACCATGTTGGTTAAATTACTCACTTGCACAGGAATATTTGAATTTGTATTCGTGTTATTTCCCAATTGTCCAAAGGTATTGTTCCCCCAAGCCCAAACCGTTCCATCAGCCCTAAGCGCAAGAGAATGATTCAATCCTGCTGCAATAGCAGTGACACCTGATAAATTGCTGATTTTCACAGGAACACTTGAACTAGTCGTCGTCCCATTCCCTAACTGACCAGACGTGTTATCTCCCCAGGCCCAAACAGTTCCATCAGATCGAAGAGCAAGAGAATGGCCGCCTCCCCCTGCAATGGCTATGACACCCGGATCACAAACAGCAGATAACTGTCCTGATAAAAGAAAGAAACACATGAAAAATTTTAGCATTTTTATGAAACGCATATTGTCATCCTGAATTTAAAAAACTAGCTCTTTTAAAATTTAGATCTAACGTACTATTAATTTAAGATTTGAAAATGAAATTTTAAGAACCTATCCGTAAAGTAATCTTGTCAACCACATCCAAGCCATGCCTAATAACATAAAACCATTCCAGTATTGCTTTCGTCTTTCCCATCGAATACACAGGCGCCTAAATTTTCTTTGCATCCAAGCAAAACAGCG
>JASBUW010000151.1 GCA_030147755.1 Parachlamydiaceae bacterium | reverse complement strand
ATTTTACTCATTCAATTTATTTTAATTTTATTTATTTTATAAGGAGTTATCCATGTTATCCATTTATCCTAAACATGTCCTCGAACAAATCTATCCGTTAGGCTTATTGCCTAATGACAGGGTCCGGGACACAATTCATCTCGTCGCTTTAGCACAATTTTTTGTAAAAAATGCTCAGCTTGCGATTAAAAACTATGAAAAAGAGAAGCTCACTTATTTTGATCCTTTAGTACGTGACCGCGTCTGCCAAAGGCACGCGCAAGTTGTGCTCTCTCTTTTCCGTAATTCAGATGTCAAAGCAGAGGTAGAACGACTCAAAACTGAACTTAAAAACGCAGATAAAAGGATCCAGGCATTTAAAAACAAACCTCATTTCGATCCCGAAATAGAACAAATCACCCTTGCTACCCTTGCAACTTTTCTTGGTATTCAGGTCAACATCTCGGAGAAAGTCGAACTGCTCTTTCTCGCTCACTTATTAACTACTTTCGAGAGAGTAAAAAGTAATGAACCCTTTCCTTCTCGCACCATCAATTATGATCGTTTGCGTAGCACATTGTCCAAGTCTCTCTCTCTGGATGAAATTAAAAAAATAATTAGTTTGGCGCGTACAACTTTTTCTGAGGGGTCAGCACGGTATTTCTCAGAAATAGTGTCTCAACTTGAAAAATTTCCTTCACTGGAATTAAAGCTGCTTAAAGAGAGAATTCAATCAAAGGAGACCTTTGTAGCAACTTGTGAAGTAGATACTGTGTTAACAATGTCTAACGCATTCTATAGCTCGCAAGCTGTTCTTCAAATAGCACGTGAACAACAGCAGCTGTTACTCATTAAGGAATATCGCAATGATAAATCTCCACCTATCGGTCTTTATTACCGCGCCGCAACTCCACAAGGGTCCTTTGTCTCGGTCTCTCCTCCTGAAAAAATAACGTCTCAATCTGTCCTCGTCTTTTTAGGTCTCATTTCTCCCACATTGACTAAAGAAAAACTCGCAGAGAACATCCAAGCGGCAACGTTTGAGAAGGTGATCTCAGCTAATGCCGCTCTATGCACACAATTTGCCAACGAGGACTTGCTGGAAAAACTTGATGAGGAAGGCCAAAAAGAGGTGCTAAACTATCGTCATGAAGCAGTGAAACTCGGTTGTGCTCCGGATGATTTAAGATTCATTCACATTGTCCACGTTAACCCTAGTACGGTTCAGGAAGAGAAAATCCGATGATAACTTACCCCCAAGGCACTTATCTTTTGATATTCACTCAACTGTGGGAGAGGTTTAGTTTCTATGGAATGCGTACCCTGCTTGTTCTTTTCATGATTCAGCAGCTGCAGTATGACAATGCAGCTGCCATAGGAATCTATGCTCTCTACGCTACCCTGGTGAATTTAGGGGGCCTTGTGGGAGGCTATTGTGGAGATCGTATCTTAGGATTACGCACAGCAGTCTTTTTCGGAGGAATTCTCATTGGCATCGGTCACTTATGCCTAACCCTAGAAAGTCAGCCCCTTCTAATCTATTTGGGATTGAGTTTCATTATTGTGGGTTCAGCTTTCTTTGTTGCTAATCTCAAAGCACTATTTGGATTCCTTTTTTCTGTGGGGGACAAACGACGCGATTCAGGTTATACCCTTTATTATACCGGTATCAATTGCGGGGGATTCATCGCTGCTATTGCTTGTGGATTTGTTGCACAAATGTACGGATGGAATGCAGGCTTTGGGCTGGCAGCTTTAGGGATGTTCCTTGGATTATGCTTGTTATATAAAAGCCGACATCTTCTTCTCAATAAAGGAGATGCTCCGGAAGGCATCTCAGTTTATAAAAAGGGGATTTGCGTGGCAGGTAGCCTGCTAATGGTGTTTGCCTGTATGCTACTCCTTCAATCCTATGAATTGGTGACACCTATTCTTTCCCCTCTAGGTATACTCATGGTAGGATACATTCTTTATGGATTGAGAAACCATGCCGCCTTTAAACGCATTCTCAGCCTCTGTGGATTTATTGGTCTCTTCGTCTTATTCTTTATGGTTGAAGATTTGATGGGATCGCTTCTTATCATTTTTTGTGAGAATAAGGTTAATCGCCTCATCGGAGGGATAGAAATTCCGAGTACGGCATTGGTTGCGATGAACCCATTGACTGTGATTGTCTTTGGAACCCTCTTTACATTAGTGGTTTCTCGTTTTTCCACTCAACAGGCTCAAGGTATGTTAAAAACGAATAGCATTGCTTTTGTCCTATTGGGTACTGCTTTTGGATTCCTTGCTTTTGGAACGCAATTCACGGCTGATGCGGGATTGGTTCCTCTTTCGTATGTTCTATTGAGCTTTATGTTGATTGCATTTGGAGAGCTCTTCATTGCACCCACGCTTTATTCCTATTGCTCTTCAACCACTCCCTTAGCCTTGCAAGGGCAGATGATGGGATTACTCACAGTTGGTCGATCGTACGCGAGTTTATTAAGCGGTATGCTTGGACAAGCTGTGGTAAACACTCAAACACAGGGAGAATCGAACCTATTTGCAATCACGGCAATCGTTTCGATCGCAATTGCAGGCTGCTTAGCCTTGATTTATGTTGTCAACCGCTGGAGAAAGGTCTTTGCTTAAAACATATAGCGGGCCACTCAATGGCGTCAACGTGTTTGGCATTTGGTAAAACTTAAGATGCAATAATCGCATAAGGTGCCTATTACTTTAGTTTGGATTTTAAAAATTTTCTTAAATCTTGATCGATAATTTTAAGGGCGTTCGATCCCCTAGTGATTTGAGAAATGCTAACTTTATATTTTGCCGCAATTTCTCGTTGCGTCAATTTTTCTTCAAATAAAGCTCTTATAATCAAAAATCTCGAACTTAACGTTTCTTTTTCTTCGATCGTTAGAAATAAATCGAAAAAATCACTCAATTTTTCAGGTGAATCCAATTGCACAATCAAAGCCATCAATTCCCGCCAACCATCTTTCTCAGATTTCATCCTTTTCACCCTGTTTGATGTTGTATTAACGTAATGTTATATCACTATAAAAAATATTTACAAGGATTTTATTAAAGAAATCATTATCAACAAAATTAAGTGCTTTTATTTATTATTTTATTTGACATGCTTGATTTAATTAATTATATTGTTATTATTTATCTCAAATAAGAAATGAAGAATCAATTGAACTCTCAGCATCATATGAAATTTTAATTTTTTCTTTATTTCTTTTTAATCGAATCGCTGTAGCATAAACCTGTTTTTAACTATTTCCAAGTAAGGAGAACAATGAAACCCTTTTCTTTATCTTATCAATTGGCGACTTATTTATCGCTTGCATTGACTGTCAGTCACCCCCTTTTACAAGCCTCTACAACAACTCTTACAAAAGAGCATGCATCAGATTCTGTTTCTCATATTTATACAGATCGATTGGAAAACGGTCTACGCTATAGCTTAATTCCTACCACTTCATCTAAAGGTGGAGCATGGGTAAAAGTCAGCTGTCCTACTTTTTATGACGCAGAAGATGTGTTAATCGCGCGCTTGACGTTTCATTCTTTATTTTATGGCACTCAACAATTTGATCGTCAGGCAATTACTGAGCAATTAAATCAGTTGGGTTTTGATATTGATGCAGATCTTTATGTAGAAGGCGAAAATTTGCAATTTGGATTAGCTGACGATCAATTGAAGTCCCTAGATCTCTTATTGACACTTGTGCAACAAATGGTTTTTTCTCCCCTTCTCGGTCAAGAAGAAATTGAACTTGCCAGACACCATCTTTTACAGGCATCTGAATGGACAGAAGAAGAGCAATTGGCTTTACAATCGATTACAGCGGACGAAGTGCGTCAATTTTATGCTAAATGGTTTAAACCGGAGCATATGAATTTAACATTGATGGGATTTAAAGATGTAGAGTTGATCGTTCAAACAATGAATAAAGTGTTTAATATCCATTTAGAACCCGGTGTACTTCTATTAAAGACTGAAAAAAGCTCAGATGATGAAAGTGGAATACAGGAGTGGGCTGGTCGTGTAGAAATCGCGACAGACAACCAAGCACGCGTTGTAGATGGCAAAATTTGGATGAAAGAGCCTAATTGGTTTAACAAAACGGGCAATGGAAGAGCGTTTGGCGCTTTATTAACTGTTTTAGGAATTGGCGGGATGGTAATGACACTTCCTATTTCTGTTCCTCTTGCCCTTGTGGGGGGAAGTTTAGCCACCGTAACAGGTGTTTATTTTCTAACAAGTCCTTATCTCAAAGACCCCTATTATGTCGAATCGATGCGTCAGCAAGATTTACAAAAAGGCTGTGCCTATGCCTACAAAAATCATCGCGCAGGCATTACCTTAACACCTTATGAGCGACGCATTCTATTTTTACAAGAAATGGTCGACCGTCCTCAAACACTTCCAAGAGCACCTATCTATCTATTAGCAGATCTTTATCAGCTGACGGATCCTATTATAGCCGAGATTTTTACTATTGACGAATTCAATGTTCTCAATAAGCTCAGACGCGATTTTATTCAACAGCGCAATCAATATAAGATGCTCAGAGATGCTTTAGAGAAAGAATTAGTAGCTTTAACAGCTCCTTATGATCTTTCAAGGGATGCAGCTTTGCTACAAGCACATGAAGAATATAATCAAAATGAATATGTCGTGTATAAGCTCAAATTACGTGAAGTGCGTGAGAAAAATATCGCCGCTATAGAAAAAGCTTATGAAGGTATCGATGATCCAACGCTCCTTAAAGAAAAGCAAAAACTCATTAAAGAAGTACAAGATCAATATAACGAAGGCTTAGAGCCACTAGAAATTCGTAAAGGTCTAGAAGCTGCAGACAGCTTTGTCGCTCAACGAGAAATGGAAATCCAAGCCACTTATCTCTACCAAATTGAGTTATGCAAGCAATCGATTCGCTACCATGAGCGTATTGCGCAATATGAACACGGTGAAAAATCTGTTGTCACCTATTTCGACTATGAATTGCGTACACTGTTGTCCGCATATCCTGTCTATCTCACCACTCTTCCTGATTATTTAGATTTACGCAATCTATAAACAGAAGATCCCTAATCCATGCTTATTTGAAAAAGTAAGCATGGATTAAAGTAACCAGCTTTATCTTCATCATAAAAATCTATTTTAAACGTAAAAAGCGAAACAAAATTAATTATACAATTAAATAATTATTGACAGTTGTTATTTATATTTATATAATTACAAGCTTTATAAGCTTTAAATTTTAGGACTTAAAATGATGCACATTGATGGTTTAGCACCCTTACAAAATTGGCTAGATAAGATAAATGATTATTTTATTAAAGGCGAAACGACAAAAGCGCGGTTAGCCACTTTGGTTTTACCTTTTTTTGAAGCTTTAGGTTGCCTTTGTACGATACGTAGAATATGTTTTCCTTTATCTCGCGATCATCATGAATCACAATCTCAATTACTAACTAAAGCCACGTATTTAGCGTTAAATATTATTCGTGCTCCTCTAAATGGATGCATAAGTCCTCAAGACATTTATCAACAACACATTGAACTGAATTTAATTGTGGATCCTTTTCAGCTTATAGAACAAAAACGGAAACAGGCTGTTCCTGTACAAATTCCATTAAATGAGGACTTAGTTGAACAAGAAACTAAAGAACCTGAGGTAGTTGTTCCTCTCCCACCTACTAAAAAGAAACCCAGAAGGCATGTCCATGACATTATTGAAAGTATTCGGAATGCTCCTGATTCGTTAAGAAAAAGAGATTCTTTTCAATTGATGGCCCAAGAAAAAGCTAAAGAAACCCTACGCCATCATAAAACACTACCTAGAAACGTGCAATTAGTAGATAGAATACCCGGTGAAGAAAATTTTCCAGATGCCAAAGATGAGTTAGCTAATCTTGAGCGTCTTTTGGCGGAGCAGTCTTCTCCTGAAAAAGCAGTTGATAAACCACCACAAAAAGATAAGAAAGCATTAGCTGTTTTTGGTCCTTTGATTTGTAAAAATATCCCTAAACATGGGACGTGGAAAGTAGAAAAAGACCACATTCATTTTCGAAAAGGAAGAACAGCCTATTTAGATCCTAAAATGATCGATGTGGTTGCATCAGCTAAAGATAAAGGACTCTTCTCTGAATTAAATTATGACCAAACCTATATTCTTTATCAAAATCTTTTGATTATTGATTCTAGTTTAGAAACTAAAAAAAATCATCACATGAGTAAGTTAGCTTCAGTGATGGAGACCCTACAAAACCAATTTAAAGTGTTGTGGATAGAACAAGAATATTTATGCGGAAAATGGCATCACAATTGCTTAAAATTATTGACGAAACTACATGATTTGATAGAGCAAGGTCAAGGAAAGCCAAATGAAAATAATTTAGGCTTATTTTCTCACTCTACTTCTCAAGATATTGTGCGCATTTTTGATGATTGGCAATCTGCTAATTTTGTGCGAAAAAAGAAACAACCGGCTGTCAAACAAACCATCGATGACTACTATGAAATTTTAAAAGCTTATTTTAAAGAACTTCCTCCGCCTTTGCGCTCGGAATGGAAGCCTTTAAAAGAAACTTCAACAAAAGATGAATTTTTGCTTACTTTAGAAAGTTTATCTGCTAAAAATCAACAGCTATTGATCCAATTCTTAAATTTTATGTCTATTGCGTTTAAAGAAATTTGGGCTCCTGCGCAAGATGAAAGGTTAACGCAAGAAGAAAAAGTCCATACCATGCTTCAAGAAACTAAAGAACTTTTGCAATGGATTTGTCCAAATGCAGAGCAAAATCAATTTGGTGCTTTAGCAGAACTGATCTTGAATTTTGACACTTTTTTTCCGAACGCACGCTGATCTTGTGAGCAAATCTCATTCCTTGTATAGTGTTTTCACTTTAATAAGGAAGAAGATATGTTCAAACAAAAATTGAGTTTAATCTACTTGCCATTTATCCTGATTGGTTTGAGTTTTATCGGCCTCTACACCCTGTTAAATTGGCTTATCTTTATTAAGCTTGAATTGTTTGAAGTGAGAAGCATCATTACCAGCTTCGGACTTCCCTTTTTACTTATCGGGACAGTGGCTTTCATTTGGTTAAATCCAAGAATTAAACTTTTAGACTTAAAGCGGAAAAACAGAGAATTTACGAACTTCTATCTATTAACAGCTGTAATAGCAATTGTCTTACCCACTGTTATTTCTCAAGAATATTTGACAACAGCATCCGGTAAACTCACCGAGCTCTCTTCTATTAGTTCCATTCATAAACAAGAGAAAACCAAATATTACACGGTAAAAGATTATTTTGTTTCTTCACAAGACATAGGAGAACACTCTTCTTTAGAAGTATCAGGAAGGCACAATGAAAACTTAGAGTTTTCAGTTTTTCTCACTCTCCCCCTTTATGATTCATTTGCAGACAGTTTTCAACCTACTAGTTCAGCTTGGTTAGGAGTTAAATATTCTAAAACTATCAGTAATAAACTCTCGGATAACGAAGTAGCAGACATCATTCAGAAATTCATCAAAAAAATTGAAAAAGATCTAAATGCGAGAAATATTGAGCAATTTACTTATTTGGATCGAATTGGTTATTCCGATGATTTAGAAGGATATAAAGAAGCTCTTAAAACAAGTTCAAAATTTAACTCTACCAATGATATTATTTTAGTTCCTTTCACTACAGCCTTTGAAGCTAGAAATGGAAAGTCGTTCGAATGGATATTCTTTTCTTACGGAATAGGCGCTTTGCTGTGGTTAATAATGCTTCTTTTCCCCTCCTTTGAGGAAAAACGGCTACAGGCTTTCTTAAATCAGCAGCCTCTTGAAGAAGAGAGTGATTGGAAAGATCTGATGAGTTTTTTCATCCTGAAAAAGGGGTATTACGTGACTCCCCTTTTAATGTACCTGAATATAGGTATTTTTCTAATTCTATTCCTGTCAGGCTCTGGATTTATATCCTTCAAAACAAATGACCTTCTTCAATGGGGTGCCAATAGTGCCTCTCATATTGAAGCCGGCGAATACTGGAGACTCCTATCAAATATTTTTTTACACGGTGGACTCCCCCATTTAGTTCTCAATCTATTTGCTTTAGCTCTTGTAGGATTTCTTTTGGAACCTTTTTTAGGCTCTTTTAAATTTGCTTTTGCTTATATAGCGACAGGCGTATTAGCAAGCTTAGCGAGTTTTTATTGGGCGGGAAATACGAGTGTAGGTGCCTCTGGCGCTATTTTAGGACTTTATGGCGTAAGCCTTTCCCTTCTGTCTTTAAAAGTTTTTCCTGAAGAAATGGAACCCTTCTTTAACTATCTGGTTGGAATTGCTAGTGGTAGTTTGGTTATGGGATTTATTTATCCCGGTATTGATAATGCAGCCCACATAGGAGGCTTTTTAAGTGGCTGCTTATTAGGACTTGCGGCGGCAGCTTTTGGAACAAAGCTCGATGATGGCACATGTAACGCGTAGCTGCGTAGGTATAGGTTCACTGTGTACATAGACTGTTTGCCCTTTGTGCGGTAGCACTATAACTGCATTAGCCCAGACCGAGCGCGTTTAGCGCTCGTTCTGGGAAAAAAGCCATTTCATGAGCACTGCGGTTAGCAGTGCAACTATTCAGAGTCCGTGTAGCACTGCTAACCGCAGTGCAATATATTGTACGTTAAATCCCA
>JASBUW010000131.1 GCA_030147755.1 Parachlamydiaceae bacterium | reverse complement strand
TATAACTTAATCTGATAGTTATTAATCTTTTTGCCTGGCATTTCATGTACTCCTTTTTTGTCAAAAAGTACTTTGAAATTGTCAGGCTTTTTTCGGCAAAGATAATTGTCGTCAACCGGCAAAGATAATTGTCGCTATATACAACTTTCTATCTGGGCACTTATTACATATTTCTGCTCCTATAAAAAGTGTGGTACAGCATGACTAATGTTTAATTTGATAATGATCCCATTCCAAATATCATGTCTTTACTTACTGTTTTTTATAAACAACTCTGTAAAAGATTTGTTAATAAATTTATTTGTTTTAACTCTACTATTTGTTTGGTTTTGGATTAATTGCTTTAAACTTCGAAAATGCAACAAAATGAAATTTTTAGAAAGTTAATGAATTAGCCATGCGGTCTAAAAAAGCATATTCAACATCGCCAAAGCTAGACTTTTATGTATTAAAACGCACCTCTTCTTCAATGTTTTTTAAATATAAGAGTATAGCCCCTTAATTCATCAACAAGGTTTAGGATAACTAGTATTGCGATTTGCCAAAATTAAACTATGTGTGATATTTGCCATATCCTGTAACTTTCGCCCGAATGTTGTTTGACTATGCTCGCGCAACAATTCTTGATAGGGGTGAAGAGACTCGAGATCTCTAGTCGTGAAGATGATTACTCTGCTGTCTCGTGTATTTAGTTTAGCAATTATTTTGAGTTCAGCTGGGGAAAATCTGGTTAGCTTAGAAAAAACAATATATACCTTGAAGTGTTCTTCTGGAAGAGCATCTGCAAGAATACCTAACTTTTTGACATCTTCTTCTGTGATTTCACCCCCCTCCGATTTGCACTCAGCCATAACAATTTCAATTTTTCCAAGAGGGTTTGGCTCTGGAAGAATAATGATAAAATCTGATTCGCATTCAAAATTGGTGCTTTTTTTGTGGAAGTTGGTGCAAGCAGAATATAATATTTCACCCCAGCCTAAAGCATGCTCTAGTTGTTGCAGCGTTAACGTTGTTGGAATCGCACCTTTTTGGTCCCCACCTTTTTGACGATCGTTACCACTTGCAAATAATCCCGAAGGACGAAAGCGCCATGCTCCAGATCTATTATTTAAATAAGGTAGAATGTTGAAGGTGTGCTGGCAATAATCACATGTTTGAGGTGCTGGGAGTTGATTCGAAGCCCAGAAATCGAATAAACAATTAGGACAAGGAAGCTTAAGGCTGGCAGAAAAAATTCCTTTTTCAAGGAATGCCTTCATTACACTATCAGCACTTAGTTTATTAGGGTTGATATGGACGTGAGAGTAATTATCAAAGGAGCATTTTTTTGTTTGTTCATCTTTATCCCGGATAATAGTTACCGCATCTCCCCACGTAAAGCCTTTTTGTGGATTAAACTGCTTAATTAATTTCCTGACACCTTTGATCTTGAAAAGTCGACATTGTTGTAAACCTCCCATTTGATGAATGAGCCTTTGAGTGGTCAATCCTGCATCGCTTAAATAGGCTTCGATTCCGTATTGTGCAAATAGTTCCTTAATGATTTCTGTTACTTTGAGAGGACGAAATGATAAGTTTCGATGATGAAGTTCTTGAATAAAACCGATACCGTCCCGTTCAATGCGTGTGCAATCAAGGCCTATTCCCAAGTGACCGGCTCGATTATAGTAAGCATTAAGTTGTGGTATAAAAGGTAGCTGTAAGGTAGTAGTAGCATCGGTCAAATTGATTGTAGATGATTGTAATGCAATAACCATCTGCTGATTTTGAAAGGCAATATCATCATTAAAGGGAGGGACTGGACATTGTATCGAAACTGTAGGTGTTCCTGAGTTGCTAACAGTTTGAATTCCAATTACCGGATGCTCAGAAAAATACATGTATGGAACTTGGATATTAGCTCCATTCCAAGTTGTGGTGTCCATTATACAGCGATTTGTGGGGATATTCCATTTTTCTAACTTATCCAAAATATTAAACGTCTGACACCAAAGCGCAAGTGGTGGAGTTTCGGGTATGGTTTGCTTAGAAAGTGGTGGGAAGAAGGATAGCCAATCTTGTTTTCTTTCATGAAACCTTTCTGAATATTCTGGGTCGTAAAAAGCTATAGGTGTGTTTGTAGCTTTTAAATTCCAAAAGTTAATAAGGTCTTGAAAATTATCTGCATGCCCAATATATAGGCCTGCATGTCGCCAAGGATTACTATATCGATAATGTTGCTGTAGCCCCATATTGCATAGAAGATTTGGAACAAGCACATGAGGATCGCGGGGTGGGATCGGGAATGGGTCGGTATGTGTTAAGATTTTGAAATGAACAGCAGTGCTTTTACTTATCAGTTCAATATAATCTATCTCCTGAGGTGCCGATGAAGGAATTTTACCCAAAGTAGCTAATAGAACATGAGCTAATGGATCATTTTCTTCCCAATCATAGCCTAAAAATCGGCACTCAGGACTATTTTTATGCCCTTGTTCCATATATTTTATGATACTGTGTGATATGTCGACAAATTTTGGTATCTTAAATCCATGTAAATTATCCCAAAAGGTTTGGGATCGAAAACCGTTGCCTAAGTAGGGAAATTTTGCAATAAATGCACATACTTCAGGATCTTCCGCGACAGATAAAAGAAGATCAACGCGAAAAGCTTTAATCAATGCTTTGGCGTAATCCTCATCATCTATCGGAATTAGCGGATTAAATTGTCCCCCAGCTGTAATAAAATTGAGTTTCAAAATTTCTTGATAAGAAGCCCAATCATCATTACGAAGACACCAGCCAATTCTTACTGGACGAAAGCGTAAATTATAATTTAACACATTCATGTTCATCACCCGACATATATTAGGCATCATTTATAGATCTTTCTTCTTTATTTTTTCAATCACCAAATTATATTTTCTTTATTTGGTGACTGGAAAATGTTATGATAAATTCATCACCAAATAAGGATTCAAAATGCAGCATTCGTTTGTAGGTCGGAAAAGAGAGCT
Organism: Parachlamydiaceae bacterium; assembly: GCA_030147755.1. Lineage (GTDB taxonomy): Bacteria > Chlamydiota > Chlamydiia > Chlamydiales > Parachlamydiaceae > JASBUW01. The sequence goes on along the minus strand of JASBUW010000131.1, from coordinate 2,894 downwards.
TCAGATGCTCGGTGAGCTCTTTAAGAAGAAGTCAGCTAGTCTAGTAGTCATTCGAGGAAGGCGCCGCATCGGAAAGAGCCGTTTAGCACAAGAATTCGCTGAGAAAACCCCGCATTATGTTTTTTCTGGGATTCCGCCAACCAAAGGTATTTCAGCTTCCGACCAGAAGGAAGAGTTTGCCCGACAACTACAACGTGAAATGAAAATTCCGCTTCCAAGGGCTGATGACTGGGGCGATCTGTTTTGGCACTTAGCACAGCAGTCTCAACAAGGAAAAATTGTTCTTGTTTTAGATGAAATTAGCTGGATGGGTTCTAAAGATCCTACATTTCTCGGGAAACTCAAAACTGCTTGGGATCTTTATTTCAAAAACAATCCTCAGCTAGTTCTAATTCTGTGTGGGTCGATTTCAAGCTGGATAGAAGAAAATATCCTTAGCAGTACAGGGTTTATGGGAAGAATATCCTTAGACATTGTTTTGGAAGAGCTTCCCCTATATGAATGTAATGAGTTTTGGAATGCGGAACAAAATAGAGTTTCAGCTTTTGACAAGCTTAAAGTACTTTCTGTAATGGGAGGTGTTCCACGATATCTTGAAGAAATTTTGCCCAATCAAAGTGCAGAAACAAATATCCAGAGACTGTGCTTTCGAAAAGAAGGTTTTCTTTTTAGCGAGTTTGAACGAATCTTTTCAGATTTATTCTCTTCTAGAAGCACTACTTACAAAACCATTGTTGAAAGGCTTGCAGATGGACCTTGTGAGCTTAAAGATATTTATACAGCTTTAAAGGTTGAAAAAAACAGCTTAGTTTCTGAATACATGGAAGACCTCGTTACGGCAGGGTTTGTTTCACGCGATTTTACATGGCATCTTAAGACAGGTCTAGATTCAAAATTAAGCCACTATCGACTCAAGGATAACTATTTGAGATTCTATCTTAAGTATATTGAACCAAATAAAAAAAAGATCGAAAAGCAAGGATTGAAGCTATTACCTCAATGGCAATCTGCAATGGGATTGCAATTTGAAAACCTTGTTCTTGGAAACCGAAAAACGGTTCAAAAAATCCTTGGTATCGATCCTTCTGAAATTGTAAATGACAATCCATTTTTTCAACGAAAAGCGAATGATCGCCAAGGATGTCAAATTGACTACATGATCCAAACGAAATTTGGAACCTGCTATTTATGCGAAATCAAATTTAACGCTCAGGAAATTACAAAAAGCGTCATCGATGAAGTAAAACAAAAAATCAAAAGCTTAGCTCTTCCTAAAAATATATCTATACGACCTGTTTTGATTCACGTAAATGGAGTTGATGAATCTGTATTGGAAAGTGATTTCTTCTCTTCTATCATCGATTTTAATGATCTTCTACACAAACACTGAGCTCAAACATGAAAAGATGGTTTATTTCAGACACACACTTCTCTCATAAGAATATCATCAAGTATGCTGGCCGACCTTATACGACAGTTGAAGAGATGAACAGAAGCCTTATTGACAATTGGAATCAATGTGTTGATGCAGAAGATCAAGTCTTTTTTCTGGGCGATTTTGGACTTGGTGACGTTGATCATCTGCATTCCATTTGCTCTCAACTTAAAGGCCATAAAATTTGTATTCGCGGTAATCATGATCGAAATGCTAGCTATATGATGCGAGTAGGTTTCAATCTTGTTTTGGAATCTGCTTTTTTAAAGATAGGCCAACACAATGTTGAGCTTATCCATATTCCCAACAATCCATCTCCTTCTCATTTTCAATTACATGGTCATGTCCATGAGAAAAAACCGAGCAAAATCATATCCAGTCAACTCAATCTATGTGTTGAAGTTTGGGATTACAAACCTGTCGCTGAAAAAACTATTCTTAGTCTTTTGGATAAGGCTTCTAAGACAGCACAAATTGAATGCACCGAATAATATTTTCCGAGCTTTCACTAACTCCTATATGTGGGCTTCTAACTGTTCAACTAAACACACTGTTCAATTTAAATTGAACAGTGAAAATACTAGTTGTCAACTATCTTTAGAGGTTAATATGGCTAAGAAAAAATAGAACCGCCCGCATATAGCGAGATAAATAGGCAATCTAAATATGACTCATCAAAAATGTTTTTCAGGCGCAAGTCACTACTTTATCCAGGAAGGAGAGGCTCGATTTAAGTTGATGTATTTCGGTTCTGAAGATCCGTTGTTTCAAGAACGTATAGAATTTAAAGAAAATTTGATCAACGACTTAGTTGTAAGAGTGGCTGACGCAAACCTTAAAATTAAATTATTGTTAGCTGCTAAAAAAAAATACCAAGAAGAAAAAAAGAAATATCAATCTGCTGAAGGAGCTTTAGAATGTAGTCTGGTAGATGATGCTCTCCAAACAAATCTTTTAGAAATAGCCGAAATTCTCGCCGAATTTCTCAAAAGGCTTCGTAAAGAAATTCCAGCTCGAGGTCATCTATTTAGAACATCTAAAAAAATTCGGTCTACAATGGATAAAGTTAGCCAAGAAACCTATGCTCAATCTCGATCATTTTTATTTCCTGAATTAAATGATGCTAAAAATAACGGAAAAGTCAATGAAAGCTATTTTCATGCTATAGCAAATCACTTACAAACAACTGGAAGTGCAGTCCTCATATTTAGAAACAAAGTCCTCGCTCACAAATATGATGAAGAAAGATATGCCACTCACCTGTCATTTGAGCAATATTCTGAAGTTATTGGAGCACTTTTTAAAACTCTTAATGCAGTTGCAATAGTTGGAGCCTTATCAGAAAATGACTGGACAATGACAAGGTCTCCTACAGAAATACCCCGAACGGCTAAATGGTTAAATGAAGGACTCATAGCTGCAGCTTATCCCACACGTTGGACTATGGGCATAGAGCCAC
>JASBUW010000147.1 GCA_030147755.1 Parachlamydiaceae bacterium | reverse complement strand
ATACTTAAGTCAACAAGTTTTAGCTTGTTTCTAGTAGATGTATCTCCACAAGCGTAAATTTCCGAGGAACTCTCGGTATATAATTGTTATTCACCAAAACTTTATATTTGCTTGGTTTTCGCATTTACAAAGTTCTATGCTAATCTTAAGATATCTAAAAATGACTATTTCTTTCTACAAATTTTTAAACAGTTGGGAACCCTTTCTATAACCCTTCTAACGCTTGCTGATTAAGAGCCTGTTGAATGGCTTGTTTTAGATGCTTGCAGCAATTTTCTGATCCCCATCCATTTAAACAACAATTTTCACATTCAATTTGAAAATAACCAAAACCAACAATAGCAGCCACCGTCAGCTGAAAATTACCTGAAAAAGCTGTAATAAGTGTACCGAATATTCCGATAGCTCCACACATTCTTCTACAATGCTGTACGTCTTCATCCGTATGACCACATGTACACATTTTAGGAACTAATTGATCTTGTATTTTTAGGTCTACGACTTTTAAGCCTAAGTTCGTTGCCATGAGCTCATTCAATACAACTCTATCCTGTTGAATAAGCTCGTGATCATGAAAACAAGGTTGATGATTGATCATAAAATTGCTAGCTTGTAAATCCGCAAGAGTAGGGCCTATTTTCATATTGACAATCTGCTTGACTTTTCGGATAAATGTCTCTTCTTGGCCTATGCATAAATAGCAATGGGCATGTTCCAGATAAGTAACAAATACACACTCTTTCTTTAATCCAGCTATTGGCAATAGGTTAATTAGATCTTCAAAATAAGCAATAGCTTTTTCATATTGCTTTAAGTATTTGTAAGAATAGGCTTTATAAGCTATTACAGTTACTTTCCTACTATCAGACAATTTATAAGGAGGTTTTTGAGCCATTTTTTCATATTCACGAATTTTCTTTAGACATTTTTCATATTGAAATTCGTCAAATGCCTTTACAGCTTTTTGAAATTGCTTCTCTAAAGTTTCTGGAGTGTATCCTACCGGAGCATCTTGTCCCGGAAAGCGGGGATTTGCTAAGAGATAAGAATCATCTAAATGATATAAATAATCGTCGCTGTTATCTTCATCCACATCTTCCAACACATCTTGATCAAACTGGTGTAATCCTGCTTCACATATATATGTGGAAAGAGTTAACGTCAAAACAACAAATAAACTCAGTATCAAATTCATATGTTCTACCCAGCTATAAATATTCTTTATAATTAGTTTTTTGTAATTCATCAGCATAGCAAAGGCTATAGTGGAACCCCAAAAAATCGCAATAGAAATTTTTCTATATTTTTCAATTTTCTTTTTCAAGTTTTTCGTATCTATGAAATATTCGTATCCTTCTTCAGGAAGTATTTTGGTATACTTTACCAAAGCATCTTAAAACCGTGATTCCTCACCAAAAAATTTATTTTTGATTTAGAGTGCAAAAGGGTTATCATATGGAGCATGAAATTAGCTTCTCAAAATATTGACAATCTCGGTCTTGTCGCAAGCATGTGCGATGAAATTGGTATCGGTGAAATCATCGATCAAGCTTGTGGAATGCAAGCTCGAAACAAGAATTTATCCTTTGGTCAATGCGTTAAATGCATGATTCTTAATGGCCTTGGATTTATTGGTCGCACTTTATATCTCTATTCAGAATATTTTGAAGATAAACCTATAGACCATCTCATTGGGGTTCGTGTTAATCCTGAACAGATAGACGATAATGTGCTGGGGCGCACTTTAGATAAGCTTTTTTCACTTGGAGTAAGTGAATTGTTTACTCAAATTGCTTTGAGAGCAATGAAAGTATTAGATATCAAAGTAAAAAGTCTTCATTTAGATTCTACAAGTTTTCATGTCGACGGTGACTACTTCAGCCTTTTAGAACAAGGCGAGTCTCGTATTCAACTTGTTCAAGGCTATAGCCGTGACCACAGACCCGATTTGAACCAAGCTGTTTTACAAATGATCACTTCAAACCAAGGCAATATTCCTTTATTTATGCAAGCTGCAAGTGGCAATACTTCTGATAAAACAGCTTTCGCAGAAATCGTTATGCAGCATGCAAAAAGCTTCCAAGCGGCTGTTGAAAATCGTTATCTAGTAGGAGATAGTGCACTTTACACACCTGCTTCAATAAAAGCTTTGGATGAAGCAAAATGTTTATTTATCACACGTGTCCCAAGTCAAATTCAAATCGTCAGCGAACATATTGCAAAATGTGAGCGTCATCATATGACAAATTTGGGTAATGGATACTATGCCAAAGAATTTTCTGTAACATATGCGGATGTTGCTCAAAGATGGGCTGTATTTTTTAGTCAA